>NZ_JBHVJX010000038.1:0-65350 GCF_042798755.1 Streptomyces sp. NPDC057743 | reverse complement strand
GGCCGGAGGGGTGGGGGTGCCAGACGTAAAGCGAAGCAGTCTGGCACCCCCACCCCGGAGGACCGTCACCGCACCCCAAAAGCCCCGCGCAGCGGACACAAGTCGCCCCGCCCCGCGCAGCGGATCGGCCCGCGCCGCAAGGCGCAAACAACAGCAACCCGCACGGCGGGAAAGCCAACAACGTGGGATGCCAGCCAAGCGCAGCGGACCGGCGGGAAAGCCAACAACGTGGGAAGCCCGCCGGCCGCACGCTCACGGCGGGCCAGCCGACGACGTGGGGATAAACGCGCGCAACAGTGCGCGCAATCGTGGGGACGAGGTCACGGCCTCCAGCGGCATCGGGTGGCCGTGCGGGTCCGCCAGGGGGAGGCGCCAGTTCGGGTACTGGGTGCCCGTGGTGCCGGGGAGGTTTTGGGGGCGGCGGTCGCCCACCGCGTCGGGGAGCCAGATGCCGACCATGCGGGCGGGGGTGCGCAGCAGGAAGCGGTGGACGGCCTTGACCACCGCCTCCTCGTCGCCGGTGCCCTCCGGCAGCAGCCTGTGGTGGGTCAGCGCGGCGAGCCACTCGCCCAGTTCGTAGGAGGCGCGGGCCCGTTCCCGTTGCTCGGGGGCGGCGAGCAGGCCGAGGCGGGCGCGCAGGGCGACGTCCTCGCCGGTGAGTCGGGCGGCGGTGGGCGGCAGGTCGTGCGTGGTGACGGTGGCCAGGCAGGCGGACCGCCACTCGTCGGGGGCGAGGATCCGGGCCTCGTCGGCGGCCGGGGAGGGGGCGCCGCCGTCGGTGGACTCGGGCTCGCGGGGGGCGTAGTCGCGTTCGAACCAGAGGACGGAGGTGCCGAGGACTCCCCGGTCCGCGAGGGCCTCGCGGACGCCCGGTTCGACCGTGCCGAGGTCCTCGCCGATCACCGCGGCGCCCGCCCGGTGGGCCTCCAGGGCGAGCGCCGAGAGCATCGCCTCGCCGTCGTAGCGGACGTAGGCGCCGTCGGTCGGTGGGTGGCCCTCGGGGACCCACCAGAGGCGGAAGTGGCCCATCACGTGGTCGATGCGGAGCGCGCCGGCGTGCCGGAGCAGGCCGCGCAGCAGCTCGCGGTAGGGGGCGTAGCCGGTGGTGGCCAGGGCGTCGGGGCGCCAGGGCGGCAGGCCCCAGTCCTGGCCGCGGGGGTTGAAGGCGTCCGGCGGGGCGCCGATGGACATGCCGGTGGCGAAGGCGTCCTGTTGGGCCCAGGTGTCCGCGCCGGAGGGGTGGACACCGACGGCGAGGTCGTGGACCAGCCCGATGGGCATGCCGGCCTCGCGGGCGGCCCGTTGGGCGGCGGCGAGCTGCTGGTCGGTGAACCAGGCGAGCCGGCAGTGGAAGTCGATCCGGTCCAGCAGCCGGTGGCGGATCCGGGCGGTCTCCACAGAGCGGGGGTCGCGCAGGCCGCCGGGCCAGCCGCGCCAGTCGGTGCCGTGCCGTTCGGCGAGCGCGCACCAGGTGGCGTGGTCGTCCAGGGCCCGGCCCTGTTCGGCGAGGAAGTCGCAGTAGGCGGCGCGGCGGCCGGGGCTGAGCGGGACGGCGCAGAGGAGTTCCAGGGCCTCGCGCTTGAGGGCCCAGACCGCGTCCCGGTCGATCAGTCCGCCGCGCAGCAGCACGTCGTCGCGCAACTCCCGGGCGCGGGCGGTGAGTTCGTCGATGCGGGCGCGGGCGGGGCCGGACAGGTGGGCGTATTCGGGGAGTTGCTCGATGCGGAGGTGGACCGGGTCGGGGAAGCGGCGCGAGGAGGGGCGGTAGGGGGACGGGTCGGTGGGCGTGCCGGGCACCGCCGCGTGCAGCGGGTTGAGTTGGACGAAGCCGGTGCCCAGGGTGCGGCCGGACCAGGCGGCGAGGTCCGCGAGGTCCCCGAGGTCGCCCATGCCCCAAGAGTGGCGGGAGAGCAGGGAGTAGAGCTGGACGAGGAAGCCGTGGCTGCGGCCGGGCGGGGCGGGCACCGCGCCGGGGGCGACGATCAGTCGGGCGCGGGCGGTGCGGCCGTCGGGGGCGTCGGCCCGAAGGTCGTGGACGCCCAGGGGGAGCGCGGTGAGCGCCGCCGGGTCCTGGGGGCCGCCGCGCGGGGTGCCGTCCCGTACTTCCGCGCCGAGGAGCGCGCCGTCCTCGGTGCACACGCTCAGGGTCGTGCCCTCCGGGAGGTCCGGCAGGCGCGGCGGACGGCCGGCGCGGGCGGTGACCGTGGGGGGCAGCAGCGCGCGGCCGGCGGCCTGTGCATGAGCGGCCAGGGCCTCGCTGACGGCCTGCGGGGTGGAGGCGTCGACGCCCAGTGCGGCGAGCACGGCGACGACGGTGTCCTCGGTGACGTGGACGGTGCGGCCCGGTGCGGGCTCGTAGGACGTGGCAATGCCGTGGAGCCGGGCGAGCCGGGCGCGGCCCATGGCTGCTCAGACCTCCATCGACTCCGTGCCCAGGCCGGCGGCCGTCGGCTCGCTGGTCAGCGGGAGTTCGGCGGTAATGGGGACCTCGCTGGTGAGCGGGGCGCTGTCGGCGAGCGGGGGCTCGCTGGTGAGCGGCGGCTCGATGACGCGGAACGAACCGGAGCCCTCCAGGGCGGAGTCGGGGCCGGAGACGCCTTCGTAGGGGTCGGGTTCCGTGCTGGGTGTCGGGGGTCCCCCCGGCTCGGACGAGGCGGAGAGTTTGGGGGACACGAGCGCGTCGAGGAGCAACTGAGCGGATGCGGCCACGAGGGGCCTCCCGTTCATCGGTAATGGGACACGTCTGGCCCTACCCCGTCCCGGCGAGCGCAGACGTCTCTACCCAGTAAACGTGACTCACGTCACAGCAGAACCTCGGCGGGCGATTTGACGGTGGAGGGCGCGGTGCGGCGCACAGAACGCCACAGGAGGGGGTTCGCGGCGTAATTTCTGCGGGCGGGGCGCGTCAAGATCGTGTCGCGGCCGGGGAGGAAAAGGGCAAATCGGCGGCCGGTCCGGGGTGGGCCCGAGGCCCGGTTGACACCCTCGCCGCCGCAATGGTGGGCTCGCTGCCGAAGGTCTGTCCGAAACGGTCCGGCAGGGTGCGCAAGCCCCCGGATCCGCACCGCGCGCACCACGACCACCACGCCCGCCCGCGGCTCCCGCCGGACGGGCGCGCGGGTGCGCCGCGACGGCCGGCAGGGAGCACAGGGGGAACCGGCGCAAGCCGGGGGGCGTGAGATGACGGGGACACGAGGAGCGACCGTGCGAGTCCGGGGCGTATGGGGCGGCAGGGGCGGCGGCCGGGCGCGGGTGGCGGGGACCACCGCACTGGCGGCCGCGGTCATCACGGGACTGCTCGGCGGTGCGCCGGCCGCGCAGGCGGCGCCGGCCGATTCCGTCGCCGGCACCCCCGACCAACCGGGCCGCCCCACCGACACCGGGGCGCCGCCCGCGGTCTGGCCGCGCCCCCAGTCGATCCAGCAGCTCGGCGCGGCGGTCCCGCTCGGCCCGACGGCGGTGCTGGTGGCCGCGCCGGACACCGACCCGTACGCCCTGGACGTGCTGCGCGGGCTGCTGCGGGACGCCGGGGTGCGCACCGTGCGCCAGGTCGCGCCCGGTGACCACGTGCCAGCGGGTGGGCCGGTGTTGCTGGTCGGCGGTGGCCCCGCGCAGGACGCGTTGCGGGCGCTGCGGGCGCCGACCCGCGGGGACCTGCCGTCGGGCGGCTACCGGCTGGCCGTGGGCCAGGTCGCCGGTCGGGACACCGTCGCGCTGGACGGCGTCGGGCCCGACGGCCTCTTCCACGCCTCGCAGACCCTGCGTCAGCTCGTCAGCGACGGGCCGGACGGCGGGCGGCAGTTGGCCTCGGTGAGCGTGCGGGACTGGCCGGCCACCAAGGTCCGCGGGACCGCCGAGGGCTTCTACGGGCAGCCGTGGACCCGCGCCCAGCGGCTGGCCCAGCTCGACTTCATGGGCCGCACCAAGCAGAACCAGTACCTCTACGCCCCCGGGGACGACCCCTACCGGCAGACCCGTTGGCGCGACCCGTACCCGGCCGAACAGCGCGCCGACTTCCGGGCGTTGGCCGAGCGGGCCCGCGCCAACCACGTCACCCTCGGCTGGGCGGTGACACCGGGGCAGTCGATGTGCCTGTCCTCGCAGGACGACCTGCGGGCGCTGCGCCGCAAGGTGGACGCCATGTGGGCGCTGGGGGTGCGCTCCTTCCAACTCCAGTTCCAGGACGTCAGTTACAGCGAATGGCACTGCGCCGCCGACGAGGAGACCTTCGGCTCCGGCCCGCAGGCTGCCGCCAAGGCCCAGGCCGGGGTCGCCAACGCGCTGGCCCAGCATCTCGCCGAGCGGCACCCCGGCGCGGCGCCGCTCTCCCTGATGCCGACGGAGTTCTACCAGGACGGCGCGACCGCCTACCGCAGCGCGCTGGCCGCGGCGCTCGACGACCGGGTGGAGGTGGCCTGGACGGGCGTCGGGGTGGTGCCGCGGACCATCACCGGCGGCGAACTGTCCGCCGCCCGCCAGGCGTTCCGCCACCCCCTGGTCACCCTGGACAACTACCCGGTCAACGACTTCGCCCAGGACCGGATCTTCCTCGGCCCCTACACCGGCCGCGAACCGGCCGTCGCCACCGGCTCGGCGGCGCTGCTCGCCAACGCCATGGAGCAGCCGCTGGCCTCCCGCATCCCGCTGTTCACCGCCGCCGACTACGCCTGGAACCCGCGCGACTACCGCCCCGCGCAGTCCTGGGAGGCGGCCATCGACGACCTCGCGGGCGGCGACGCGAAGGCCCGTACGGCGCTGCGGGCGCTGGCCGGCAACGCCGCGTCCTCCATGATCAACCGCACCGAGTCGGGGTACCTCCGCCCGCTCATCGAACGCTTCTGGACGGCCCGCGAGGCGGCCGTCAACGGCGGACGGCCCGGCGACGACCCGGAGTTCGCCAAGGCGGGCGCGGCGCTGCGGACCGCATTCCGCGCCATGACCACCGCGCCCCAGGGGCTCTCCGCCGATCTGCGGGCCGAAGTGGGGCCGTGGGCCGAGCAGTTGGCCCGCTTCGGGGACGCCGGCGCGCAGGCCGTGGACACCCTGCTGGCGCAGGCGCGGGACGACGGGGACGCGGCCTGGGCGGCACAGCGCGCGGTGCGGCGGCTGCGCGGCCAGATCGACGGCAGCCCGGTGACGGTCGGCAAGGGCGTGCTGGCGCCGTTCCTGGACCGGGCGATGACCGAGGCCGACGCCTGGACGGGGGCCCGCGGCGGCGCCCCGAAGCCGGATGGCGGCGACGGCCGGACGTCGCTGACCGTGCCCTTCGCCCGGGTCCGCCCGTTGACCGCGGTCACCGCGCTCACCGAGCCGGGGCCGGCCAGCGGCGCGGTCTCCCTGGAAGCGCATGTGCCGGGGGCCGGCTGGCAGCGCCTGGGCGCGCTCTCCGCGACCGGCTGGACGGAGGCCCGCACGTCCGGGCTGCGCGCCGATGCGGTGCGGGTGGCCTGGGACGGCGATGCCGCGCCGCCCTCCGTGCGGGCGCTCGTCCCCTGGTTCGACGACACCCCGCAGGCCGGCCTGGAGCTGTCCCGCACCGCACTCGACGCCCAGACCGGCGGCCGCACGGAGCTCCAGGCCCGGATCTCCTCGCACCGTCCCGGCGCGGTGCACGGCCCCCTGAAGGTCACCGCGCCCAAGGGGATCACCGTGCACGCGCCCGGCGAACTGACCGCCCCCCGGGGCGGCACGGCCCTCGTCCCGCTCACCGTGGACGTCCCCAAGGACACCCCCTCCGGGACGTACCGGGTCTCGGTCGCCTTCGCCGGCCAGGAGCGGCAGTTGACCGTGCGGGTCTTCCCGCCCACGGGCGGCCCGGACCTGGCGCGCGGCGCGCCGACCACCTCCTCCGGCGACGAGACGGACGACTTCCCGGCGTCCGCGGCCACCGACGGCGACCCCAAGACCCGCTGGTCCTCCCCCGCCGAGGACGACGCCTGGCTCCAGTTCACGCTGCCCGAGCCGACCCGGCTCGGGCTGGTCGTGCTGCGCTGGCAGGACGCCTACGCCGCCGCGTACCGCATCCAGGTCTCCTCCGACGGCCACACCTGGCGCACCGCCGCCACGGTCCGCGACGGCAAGGGCGGCCGGGAGGCGATCCGGACGGACGCCAAGGACGTCCGCTACGTCCGGGTCCAGGGCGACAAGCGGGCGACGCGGTTCGGGTACTCGCTGTGGGAGGTGGAGGCGTACGCGGTCGCGCCGGCGTCCTGAGGGCGGCACGGCGCGGGGCCCGGCGGGTGCTCGCCCCGCCGGGCCCCGGGCCGGGCCGCGGCCTCACTGACGCAAAAACCCGGATCTACGCCGATACGGCATCGATCCGGGCCAACGCGTCATCCGCGCCGTACGGCTGCAAATAAGGCAGCCAGCGCGGATCCCTATGCCCCGTGCCGATGATCCGCCAGGCCAGTCCCGACGGCGGTGCGGGCTGATGGCGCAGCCGCCAGCCGATCTCGGCGACATGGCGGTCGGCCTTGACGTGGTTGCAACGCCGGCACGCGGCGACGACGTTCTCCCAGGTGTGCTGGCCGCCGCGGCTGCGCGGGACGACGTGGTCGACGCTGGTTGCGACGCCACCGCAGTACATGCACCGCCCACCGTCCCGGGCGAAGAGCGCCCGGCGGGTCAGCGGGACGGGGCCCCGAAAGGGCACTCTCACAAACCGCTTCAAGCGGACCACGCTCGGAGCGGGGATGACACGGGTCGCGCTGTGCATCAGGGCGCCGGATTCCTCAAGGCTGACGGCCTTCTCATTGAGGACGAGGATGAGCGCGCGGCGGAGCGGTACGACGCCGAGCGGCTCGTACGACGCGTTGAGGACCAGGACATGCGGCACGGGTGCCTCCTTGTACGCCGGCGGCGCGTGGCTCGCGCCGGGACGATCTCCCCACAGTGTCCCCCGGTGCCTGGTCACAGCGCCACCATGACCGGGTAACGGGCCGGAGGTGTTTTCCACCACAGCGCCGCAGACCCCACCAGATCCGGCACTTTCCGGCCGTCCCGGGCGCCCCATGATCGAACACAGGCTCGGACCGCCCGCGTTGCCCCGTTAGTGTGTTAGGTCTGCCCGGCCCCTCAGGCCCCCTGACGGCCCGGGTGCGCTGTCCCTCACGGAAGGTTCCGCTGTGTACTGGTCCGCCCCGATGGTCGCCGCCGCGCCGCCGCGCACCGCCGCGTCCGGCTCAACCGGTCCGACCTCCCTCGACGAGGCCACTCAGAAGGCCACCAACGCCGCCGACTGGATCCAGGCGAACTGGGGGACGTGGCTCACGTCCGGCCTCCAGATCATCCTGATCCTCGTGATCGCGGTGGTTCTGCGGCACGTCATACGCCGCACCATCACCAAGCTCATCGAGCGGATGAACCGCACCGCGGCCGCCGCCCAGGGCACCGCGCTGGGTGGGCTGCTGGTCAACGCCGAGCGGCGCCGGCAGCGCTCCGAGGCGATCGGCTCGGTGCTGCGCAGCGTCGCCTCCTTCGTGATCATGGGCACGGCCGCGCTGACCGTGCTCTCGGTCCTCCAGATCAACCTGGCGCCGCTGCTGGCCAGTGCGGGCGTCGCCGGCGTCGCGATCGGTTTCGGCGCCCGCAACCTCGTCACCGACTTCCTCTCCGGCGTCTTCATGATCCTGGAGGACCAGTACGGCGTCGGCGACGAGATCGACGCGGGTGTGGCCACCGGCACGGTCATCGAGGTCGGGCTGCGGGTCACCAAGCTGCGCGGCCCCAACGGCGCGATCTGGTACATCCGCAACGGCGAGGTCAAGCGGATCGGCAACCTCAGCCAGGGCTGGTCCACCGCCCACGTCGACGTCCTGGTCTCCGCGAACCAGGACCTGGAGCGGGCCCGCGCGGTGATCACCGAGGTCGGCGAGGAGATGACCAAGGCCGAGCCGTGGAACGAGCAACTGTGGGAGCCGGTGGAGGTGTTGGGCCTGAGCGAGGTGTCGCTGGACACCGTCACGGTCAGCGTCTCGGCCAAGACCATGCCGGGCAAGGCGGGCGGCGTCGAGCGCGAGCTGCGCTGGCGGATCAAGCACGCGCTGGACGCGGCCGGCATCCACCTGGCGCCGCGCCCGACCGCCGAGGAGGACGAGGCGGCGGCGACCGACCCGTCCGCCTCGATGGCCGCCCCCTCGGCGCTGGGCAACCCCACCTCGCCGCAGTCGTTGGCGACGAACCCGATACCGCCGCAGTTGAACAAGTAACACACCACCACAGAAGGGCATGTGACTCACCTCACATGCCCTTCTGTCATACGTACCGGGGTCCCGCTTCGTGTGCGAGGTGTCGGCAGCAACGACACCAAACCGACGGAGAAGGAGACTTCACCATGAAGATCCGCAATCGCGTGGCCACGGGGGCCGTCGCTTCGGTTCTGATGCTCGGCAGCGCGGCGGCCCTGACGGCCGCCGCCCCCGCGTCCGCCGCGGCGCGGCCGCAGATCAAGAACGACCTCACCTGCACCACGACCACCGACGGCCGCCGCGGCACCGCGGACTGCACCAACAACACCAACCGCACCATCGCCTTCCGGGCGACCGTGGTCTGCGGCCTGTGGCCGGACACGACCGGCCCGTGGCGGACCCTCAACCCGGGCGCCCGCGACCACTCCGAGGCCACCTGCGACGGCGGCACCGGCGTCGGCAGCGTCGGTTGGGAAGAGGGCTGATCCTCCGGATCGATGAGCTGACCCCCTAGGGGTCACCGAGGGGCGCACCGGCCCAACGCCGGGCGCCCCTCGCGCCGTACCCGCGCCCCTTGCCCGCGCCCGCCCCTGAACGCGCGGAACCGAAACCCGTGTCAGGGCCATTGACGCGCCCCTGACCGCCGGCCTACCTTCCTTGCCAGCAATTGGAAGGTTTCCTAACAGACACCTTCCGGACAGTTTCCGCACGGAACTACGGGGTGGGGGCAGCGACATGGCCGGAGCTGGACAGGGAACGCCGGGCACCCCCAGGGTGCTGCGCGCCATGAACGACCGGGCCGCGCTGGACCTGTTGGTCTCCCAGGGGCCCCTGACCCGCACCCAGATCGGCGAGTTGACCGGCCTGTCCAAACCCACCGCCTCCCAACTCCTGGGCCGGCTGACCGCGGCCGGACTGGTCCGCACCACCGGGAACGTCACCGGCCGCCCCGGCCCCAGCGCCCAGCTCTACGAGGTCAACCCGGCCGCCGCGTACGTCGCCGCGCTCGCCGTCGACCAGGAGGGCCTCACCGCGGCCGTCGCCGACATCACCGGACGGGTGCTCGGCGAGGCCCGGGTCGACACCGACGCGGTCCCCGCGGACGCCACCGACCTCACCGCCCGTCTGGTGACCCGGGCCGTGGACGGCGCGCTGGCCAAGGCCGGCCTGGCGCGCGGGCAGTTGCACCGCGCGGTGATCGGCACGCCCGGCGCCCTCGACCCCGGCACCGGCCTGCTGCGATACGCGCCCCACCTGCCCGGCTGGCAGTCCCGGGCGCTGCGCGAGGAGCTGGCCGAGGTCCTCGGCGTGCCGCTGGTCATCGAGAACGACGTGAACCTCGCCGCGGTGGCCGAGCAACACGACGGCGCCGCCCAGGACTTCGACGACTTCGTGCTGGTGTGGGTCGACGAGGGCGTGGGCGCCGCGATCGTGCTGGACGGCCGGCTGCTGCGCGGCGCCACCGGCGGCGCGGGCGAGATCGGCTATATGCCGCTGCCCGGCGCGCCGTTGGCCCGGGACGGCGACCGCAGCGCCGCCCGGCCGGACGCCGGCGGCGGCTTCCAGCGGCTGGTCGGCGCGCCCAGCGTCGTCGAACTCGCCCAGCAGCGCGGCGGGTCGGGCGTCCGCACCGTCGCCGAGGCGCTGGCCCGTCAGGACGTGCGGGCCGAGGTGGCGCGGCGGCTGGCGACCGGGCTGGCCGCGGTGGTCGCGGTGGTCGACCCCCGGCTGGTGGTGCTCTCCGGCGAGGTCCCGCAGGCCGGCGGCGAGCCGCTGCGGGCCCTGGTCGAGAAGGAGTTCACCGGACTGGCGCTGCCCCGCCCCGAGATCCGGATCAGCGACCTCGCCGGCAACCCGATCCTCACCGGCGCGCTGCGCACCGCGCTCGCCGAGGCCCGCGACGCGGTCTTCGACACCGGCTGACCGCCGCGCGCCCCGGCCGGGGAGCCCCTAGGGGCCCCAAGGAACCCTTGACGTAAGGAAGTCCGCATGCCGCTCCCCCGCCCGGCCGCCCGCATCCGTCGTCACCGTGCCCGGGCCCGTGCCTGCCGCCGTCCCCGTGGCCGGTTCCTCGGTCCGGGCCGCCGGCTGCTGGTCGGGCTGGCCGCCGCCGGGCTGCTCGCCGCGGGGTGCGCCCGCCCCAGCGTCGGCAGCGACCGCGACGACCCCAGCAAGCCCGTCACCCTCACCTTCTGGCACGGCTGGTCCGAACCGGGCGAGGTCAAGGCGATCAACGACAGCATCGCGCGGTTCGAGAAGCTGCACCCCAACATCACCGTGCGGGCCGTCGGCAACGTCTCCGACGACACCATGAACCAGGCGCTGCGGGCCGGCGGCAGCAACGCACCCGACGTGGTGTCCTCGTTCACCACCAACAACGTGGGCCAATACTGCTCGTCCGGTATGTGGGCGGACCTCGACCCGTTCCTGAAGAAGACCGGCGTGGTGAAGGAAAAGGTCTTCCCGAAAACCCTGCTCGACTACACCCAATACCGCGGCCGGCAATGCGCCCTCCCCCTGCTCGCCGACGCCTACGGCCTCTACTACAACAAGGACGCCTTCCGGCGCGCCGGCATCGACCGGCCGCCGCACACCATGTCGGAACTGAAACGGGACGCCGCGAAACTCACCCGCCGCACCCCGAACGGCTCCTACCAACAAGTCGGCTTCATGCCCAACTTCCGTCTCTACCAGAACAGTCCGGACCGGCTCTTTGCCCAATGGGGCCCGCGCTACTTCGACCACAACGGCAAGGCGCAGCTCGCCAAGGATCCCAAGACCCGGGATTTCTTCACCACCCAGCGAGCCCTCATCAACGCCCAGGGCGGCTATCCGGCGATGGAGAAGTTCCGCGCCGGATTCGGCGACGAAATGTCCTCGCAGAACGCCTTCCTGCGCCAGAAGGTGGCCATGCACATGGACGGCGAATGGCGCGGCCTCTTGCTCAAGGAGGCCAAGGCGCCGTTCGCCTGGGGCGTCGCGCCGATGCCGGTGCCGGACGACCAGGCGGACGCCTACGGCCGCGGCTATCTCACCGGCACCGTCGCCGGCATCGCGCACAGCAGCCAACACCAGAACGCCGCCTGGGAGTTGGTGAAATTCCTGACCGTGAACACCGACCAGGTCGTCGCGTTCGCCAACGCCATTCACAACGTCCCGTCCACCAACGCCGCGCTCACCTCCCCGAAACTGGACGCCGACCCGGCATTCCGTACCTTCCTCGACATCGCCCGCAATCCGCGCAGCACCGCGATTCCCCCCTCCAACAACGGCGCTATGTACATCACCTCGCTCCAGGACTTCGGCTACGCCGAGGAGGCCGGAAAGGTCCCCGACCTCGGCGCGGGGCTGCGCCGACTCGACGCGCGGATCGACGCCGACAACCTCCAGTCCGAGAACTGACGGAGCCCGCCATGGCAGCCACCACCCCCACCGCGCCGGCGCTGCGGCGCAAACACCTCCGCGAACGCCTGCGCATCGTCGGATTCCTCTCCCCCTGGCTCGTCGGATTCTCGGTGTTCTTCGGCTATCCGCTGATCGCCACCGTCTATTTCTCCTTCATGCACTACAACCAGATCGAGCAACCCACCTTCGTGGGCCTGCGGAACTGGACCTACGTCCTGACCCAGATGCCACTCTTCGGGCCGGCGCTGTGGAACACGCTCTGGCTGGTCGTGGTGATGGTGGCGCTCCGGGTCGTCTTCGGGCTGGGCATCGGCCTGCTGATCACCAAGGTGAAATCGGGCGCCGGCTTCTTCCGCACCGCGTTCTACCTCCCCTACCTGGCACCCCCGGTGGCCGCCACCGTCGCCTTCGTCTTCCTGCTCAACCCGGCGACCGGCCCGGTCAACGAGATCCTCGGAGCGCTCGGCATCCCGGCCCCGCAGTGGTTCAACGACCCGGCCTGGTCCAAGCCGTCGCTGGTGCTGCTGTCCCTCTGGGGCATCGGCGACCTGATGGTGATCTTCATGGCGGCGCTGCTGGACGTCCCCAAGGAGCAGTACGAGGCAGCCGAGTTGGACGGCGCGGGCGCCTGGGGGAAGTTCC
This sequence comes from Streptomyces sp. NPDC057743, assembly GCF_042798755.1. Taxonomy (NCBI): domain Bacteria; kingdom Bacillati; phylum Actinomycetota; class Actinomycetes; order Kitasatosporales; family Streptomycetaceae; genus Streptomyces; species Streptomyces sp. NPDC057743. The sequence goes on along the minus strand of NZ_JBHVJX010000038.1, from coordinate 53,117 downwards.
GCTATGTGACCTGGCCGTCGATCACCCCGATCGTGCTGTTCGCGGTGGTCACCGGCGTCGTCCAGACCATGCAGTACTACACCCAGGCACTGGTCGCCGGGAAGCTGGCGTCCGGCGTCACCATCGGCCCCGGCAGCGTCATCCAGCCCGGCTACCCGGACCACTCCACCCTGACCGTGCCGCAGCTCGTCTACTCGGTGGGCTTCCAGAACTTCAACACCGGTGCGGCCTGCGCCCTTTCGCTGGTGCTCTTCGCCCTCGCGATGGCCGTCACCACCCTGTTGATGCGCAAGCGCGCCGGCCTGCTCCCGGCGGAGGACTGACCCGCCATGACGGAGGACTGACCCGACGTGACCACCACGACGCTCACCCGCCGCCGCCCGGCGCGGGCCACCGCCCCCGGCACCGCCGGCTCCCCGGCCGCCCGCGCCCGCCGCCGGCGCCTGCTGCACTGGATCGCCGTGCACGCGCTGGCGATCGCCGCCGCCCTGTTCTTCCTGCTCCCCTTCGTCTTCGTCTTCCTGACCTCCGTCATGACCGACGACCAGGCGATGAGCGGCGAGTTGTGGCCGCACCAGTGGAAGTGGTCCAACTACACGGCCGTGTTCACCACCCCCGGCTTCCTCGACTGGTGGAGGAACTCCCTGCTCTACGCGGGCCTGGGCACCCTCCTCACGGTCTGCTCGGCGGTCCCCGTCGCCTATGCGCTGGCCCGCTTCCGCTTCCGCGGCCGGCGCACCGCGATGATCCTCGTGATCGCCACGATGATGCTGCCGCCCCAGGTCATCGTCATCCCGATGTATCTGGTGTGGGCGCAACAGCTCCATCTGACCGGCTCGATCTGGCCGTTGGTCATCCCGATGGCGTTCGGCGACGCCTACTCCATCTTCCTGCTGCGGCAGTTCCTTCTGACGATCCCGCAGGAGTACGTGGAGTCCGCGAAGGTGGACGGCTGCGGCGAACTGCGCACCCTGCTGCGGGTCGTCGTCCCGATGGCCCGCCCCGGCATCGCCGCCATCGCCCTCTTCCAGTTCTTCTACTGCTGGAACGACTACTTCGGCCCGCAGATCTACGCCGCGCAGAACCCGGCCGCCTGGACGCTCTCCTACGGCCTGGAGTCCTTCAAGAGCGCGCACAGCGTCAACTGGAACCTCACCATGGCCGCGACGCTGCTGGTCATGGCCCCCGTCATCGTCGTCTTCTTCTTCGCGCAGAAAGCCTTCGTCGAAGGCGTCACACTCACCGGAGTGAAGGGCTGAAACGGACATGCTGCCAACTTCCGGGGCGCGCGCCCCGCACTCCCGCATCAAGATCGCCGTGGTCGGCGGCGGCTCGACCTACACCCCCGAACTCATCGACGGCTTCGCACGGTTGCGGGACGCCCTGCCGGTCGCCGAACTCACGCTGATCGACCCGGCCACCGACCGGCTGGAGCTGGTCGGCGGGCTGGCTCGCCGGATCTTCGCCGCCCAGGGCCACCCGGGCAAGATCACCTGGACCGACGACCTGGACGCCGGCCTCGACGGCGCCGACGCCGTCCTCCTCCAACTGCGGGTCGGCGGCCAGGCCGCCCGCAACCAGGACGAGACCTGGCCGCTCACCTGCGGCTGCGTCGGCCAGGAGACCACCGGCGCGGGCGGCCTGGCCAAGGCGCTGCGCACCGTCCCGATCGTGCTGGACATCGCCGAACGGGTGCGCCGGCGCTGCCCGGACGCCTGGATCGTGGACTTCACCAACCCGGTCGGCATCGTCACCCGGGCCCTGCTCACCCACGGCCACAAGGCCGTCGGCCTGTGCAACGTCGCCATCGGCTTTCAGCGCAAGTTCGCCCGCCTGCTGGGCGTCGCCCCCGAGCGGGTGCAGTTGGAGCACGTCGGCCTCAACCACCTCACCTGGGAGCGCGCCGTCCGCGTCGACGGCGAGGACGTGCTCCCCAAGCTGCTCGCCGAGCACGGCGAGGCGATCGCCGACGACATCCGGATGCCCCGCGCGCTCCTGGACCACCTCGGCGTCGTCCCCTCCTACTACCTGCGCTACTTCTACCAACACGACGCGGTCGTCTCGGAGTTGCGCACCAAGCCCTCCCGCGCCGCCGAGGTCGCCGCCATCGAGCGCCAACTCCTCGACCTCTACGCCGACCCCACCCTCACCGCAAAGCCCGACCTCCTCTCCCGCCGAGGCGGCGCCTTCTACTCGGAAGCAGCCGTGGCGTTGACGTCTTCCCTGCTGGGCGGCGGCCACACCGCGGGCGGCGGGGGCGGGGCGGCGGGTGGGCCAACTGCCGCTGGTGGGAGTGGGGTTGGTGGCGGCTTTGGCGTCCGTGGCGGCGCTGACAGTGGTACCGCGGGCGATTCCGGGGCCGCTGGCAACTCCGGGGCCATCGGTGGCTCCGGGGCCGGTGGTGGCTCGGGGGCCGGTGGTGGCTCCGGGGCCGGTGGTGGCTCGGGGGCCGGTGGTGGCTCCGGGGCCGGTGGTGGCTCCGGGGCCGCTGGTGACTCCGGTGCCATCGGTGACGTGCAGATCGTCAATACGCGGAACAACGGGACGTTGTCGTTCCTGCCGGATGATGCGGTGATCGAGGTGCCGGCGGCCGTTGGCCCCGGGGGGGCCTCCCCCCTCCCCCTCCGCCCCCTCGCCCCCCTGTTCGCCGGACTGGTCGGCAATGTCACGGCCTACGAGGACCTGGCCCTGGAGGCAGCCCTCAAGGGCGGCCGCGATCGGGTCTTCTCGGCACTCCTCGCACACCCCCTCATCGGACAGATCGACTACGCGGACCGGCTCACCGACGAGCTGATCGCACACAACCGGGAGCACCTCACGTGGGCCTGACCGGCACGGCGCTCGCCATCGACGCGGGCAACAGCAAGACCGACGTGGCCCTGGTGGCCACGGACGGCCGGGTCCTCGGCCGGGCCCGCGGCGGCGGCTTCCAACCGCCGCTGGTGGGCACCGCCCACGCCGTCGACATCCTCACCCCCTTGATCTCCTCGGTCCGGGACCAGGCCGGACTGACCGGCGACGCCCCGGTCACCCAGCTCTCCGCCTTCCTCGCCAACGCCGACTTCCCCGTCGAGGTGACCCGCCTGACCGCCGAACTGACCTCGCGCGGCTGGGCGGACGCCGTCACCGTCCACAACGACACCTTCGCCCTGCTCCGGACCGGACTCCCGGACGGCGGCGAGCAGTTGGGCGTCGCCGTGGTCTGCGGCGCCGGCATCAACTGCGTCGGGCGCGGCCGCGGCGGGGCCACCGCCCGCTTCCCGTCCATCGGCCGCATCTCCGGCGACTGGGGCGGCGGTTCCTTCCTCGCCGACGAGGCGCTGTGGCACGCGGCCCGCGCGGAGGACGGCCGGGGCGCCCCCAGCGAACTCGCCCGCGCGCTCCCCGCCCACTTCGGCCTGACCACCATGCTGGAGCTCGTCGAGGCCCTACATCTGCACCGGATCCCCGACGCCCGCCGGCACGAACTCACCCCCCTCCTCTTCGACATCGCGGCGTCCGGCGACGCCGTCGCCCGTTCCCTTGTGAGGCACCAGGCGGAGGAGGTCGCCACGATGGCCACCGTCGCCCTCCGGCGCCTGGACCTCCTCGCCGAACCGACCCCGGTCATCCTCGGCGGCAGCGTCCTCGCCGCCCGGCACCCCCTTCTGCACGACCGCCTCACTGAACTCCTCGCCGAACGCGCCCCGAAGGCGCTCCCGCACGTCCTCACCGCCCCACCGATCCTCGGCGCCGCCCTGGACGCACTGGACCGGGCGACCCCGACGCCCCACCCGGACGCCTATCAACGGCTGCGGTCGGAGTGGCGGTAGGCCGGGGCAGGGCGGAGCGCGCCGGGGCGGGGCAGGCCACGGCGGGTCCGGTCGGGTCGGCCGGGCCAGAGCGGGGCTGCCACAGCGGCCCGTGCACGTGCGCACAGCCCCACGGATGCGACGCGAGAGAGAGCCCCAACCACGCCCACCGGGATGTGAGACATAGCCCCAACCGCCCCCGCTCGCCCGCCTCGTGGGCGCAAACCGCGAGCGCGCTCACCCCACCTGTACGCAGTCGCCTCTTCGGGTCTCGATGCGTTCGCCGGGGGTGAGGATGAGGTCGGGCGGGGAGGGGGAATGGTCGCGTTCCGTGATGAGGGTGAGGGGATGGTCGGTGTCGTTGATGATGAGGGTGGGGGTGCCGTCGGCGGAGTGGTAGACGGGGTAGGTGCCGGCCGGATCGATGTAGGTCGTGCCGCCGATGGTGAGGAAACCGCTGACCGTAGCGGGGTGTTCGGGGATCGTCGGGGTGCCGGCGGCGGCCTTGACGAGGGGGGTCAGGAGTCGGGTGATGCGGCGCATGGCGTGCCTCCGTTGCGTGGGTGGGGTCGGCGGGAGCGCCAACCCTTCGTCACTCAGCGTAGTTGGAGGGGGATGCGTTCGACAGCGGCGCGTGGGGTGAGGCGGGGGCGCGAGGAATGGCTGCCCGCGCCCCTTGGTAAAGGTCCGCGGGCGGGCGGGAGTTGGCGGGCGGGAGTTGGCGGGCGGGAGTGGGCCCGGGCTCAGTCGTCGAGCGGGAGGGCCAGGTCGCGGACGTGGCCGGCGAGGAGGAGCACCGCGGCGTCGACGGCGGCCTGCGGGTCCTGGGCGCGGATGGCGTCGGCGAGGTGGGAGTGCGGGTCGGTGGGCGCGGCGTCGGCGGTGTCCAGGCAGGCGGCGCGGCGGAGTTCTGCACGCAGGGCGGCGGCGAGTGAGCGGTAGATGTCGGCGAGGACGGGGTTGGCGCTGGCCTCCGCGACCAGGATGTGGAACTCGGCGTCGGCGGCGGTGAACGCGTCGCTGTCGTGCGTCGCGAGGGCGACCCGGCGGCGGTCCAGGGCGGCCTCGATGCCGGCGAGTTGGGCGTCGGTGCGGTGCTTGGCGGCCTGGCGGGCGGCGACCACGTCGAGCCCCTGGCGGACCTGGGTGACGTGACTGAGCTCGGCGCGCTCCAGGCGGCGACGGAGGGCGACCGCGCTGTCGTCATCGGAGATCACGAACGTGCCGTCTCCCTGCCGGGCTTCGAGGAGCCCGGTGTGGACCAGGGAGCGGACCGCCTCGCGGACCGAGGCACGGCTGACGCCGAGCGCCTCGGACAGCGCGCTCTCCGGCGGGATGCGACTGCCCACCGGCCACACGCCGTTGACGATCTGGGCGCGGATCTCGTCGGTTGCGCACTCCACGAGCGACACCCGGCCCTTACGGACGGTCTGCACGCGCTCACTCCTCCCCGGGGCGGCCGTCGGTGACGGGCCTCCGGTTTCCCGGTCGCCTGATGTCCGGCGACTCCTCGTAAGGGTAATGCGGGGCGGTGCGCGGCGCGCTGCCCCGGAATGGCGCCGGCTCCGGGAACCGGGGCGGGCCGGGCGGGCGTGATGAGTCGTGACGGGCCCGCGGCGGGGGCCGGGGGCACGCCCGGGGTGGGTGGCGTTCCGAACAAGATCGGGTCAAGTCCGGTGTGGTGGTCGGGCGCTGCGGACATACTGACCGCCATGTGTCCGTGCCCGCAGCCAGCGACCCAGGGGGTGGTTCTTCGGTGACGTCGGTGACGCCGTTCTCTTCGGTGACGTCCGCGCCGTCCGCGGCTCCGGACGCTCCCGCGCCGGTCGTGGGGGCCGGCGCGCGCCGGCGCACCGCGTGGGCCGAGGGGCTGGACCGGCTGCGGGCCGCGGCCACGACGGAGCCGGGGCGACTGCGCGTGATCGGGGCGGTGCTGGCGCTGCTGGTCGTGCTCTTCGGTGCGACCACCGCCTGGCAGGTGTCCGACCGTTCGGCGGCCGCCGACGACGTCGTGCGGCGCAGCCAGCCGCTGACCGCGGACGCGGCGGACGTCTACCGCTCGCTGGCGGACGCCGACACCACCGCCGCCGCCGGGTTCCTGGCCGGCGGAGTGGAGCCCGAGGCGACCCGGCAGCGGTATGCGGCGGACCTCGCCAAGGCGTCGCAACTCCTGGTCAAGGCGGCGGCGAACGCGCGGGTACCGGGTGCGGAGGGCGGCTCGGCGGACCCGGCCGGGGCCCAGATCGCCCGGCTGAACCGGCTGTTGCCGCGGTACGCGGGCCTGGTGGAGACGGCCCGGGCCAACAACCGGCTCGGGCTGCCGTTGGGCGGCGCCTATCTGCGGTATGCCAACGAGCAGATGCGCTCGGAACTCCTGCCGGCCGCCCGGGCGTTGTACGTGGCGGAGACGCAGCGGCTGGCCGCGGACCACCAACGGTCCACGGCCTGGCCGTGGTTCGCGCTGGCGGCGGGGGTGATGGCCATCGGGGCACTGGCCTGGGCGCAGCGTCGGCATTACCGGCGCACCAACCGGGTGTTCAACCGCGGCCTGTTGGCGGCGACGGTGGCGACGGTCGCGGCGCTGCTGTGGCTGGCGGCGGGGCACACGGTGGCGCGCGCTGGGCTGTCCGACGCATACGGGCACGGCGTCCGCTCGTTGGAGGCGCTCAACGTCGCCCGGATCGAGGCCCTACGGGCGCGCGGGGACGAGAACCTGACGCTGGTGGCGCGCGGCGCGGTGCTGACCCGGGGCCAGAAGGACTTCTACGAGGTCGACTACCAGGCGGGGATGCGCGCGCTGGCCGGCACCGGCCCGGAGGCCGCCGGTGAGCTGGGCAAGGCGCTGGCGCTGGCGGACGATGCGGCGGGCCGGAGCCCGGTACGGGACGCGGTGGCGGCCGCCGGCCAGTGGCGGGACCGGCACGCCGAGGCCCGACGGGCGGACGATCGGGGCGACTACGAGCGGGCGTTGGCCAAGGTGATCGGCAAGGCGGGCTCCACCGGGGCGTCGTTCGACCGGGTGGACACCGGGCTGGGCCGGGCGCTGGTCCACGAGCAGCAGCGGTTCCGGTCGGCGGCGGACGGCGGGCGCGCGGCGTTCGACGGACTGGCGGTGGGCGGCGCGGCGCTGGCCGTATTGGCCGCGGCGGCCGCGCTGTCGGGTATCGGGCGCAGGCTGTCGGAGTATCGGTGAGGGGGTCTGGGGAGATGGTGGTGCGCGGGCACAGGCTGCGGGATCTGCGGGCCGTGCTGACGCCGGTCGCGGCGGGCATGGCCGTGATGACGGCGGCCGCAACGGTGTTGGTGCCCGCGCTCGGCCACGGTGACCGCCCGCAGGGCCCCGGGCCGGTGGCGCTGCACCGGGCGTACGGGCCGGGGACGGGCCGCGCGCAGCCGGCCGCGGCGGGCTGCACGCCGGCCACCGCGACCCGGAGCCTTCAGCCCTCGTCGGCCGACGGCCCGGCGGTGGAGCGGATCAAGAAGAAGGGCCAACTGGTCGTCGGGGTGGACCAGAACACCTACCGGTGGGGCTACCGCAATCCGGACACCGGCCAGTTGGAGGGCTTCGACATCGATCTGGCGCGGGCCATCGCCAGGGACATCCTGGGGCCGGACGCCAAGGTCGTCTTCCAGGCGGTGCCGACCAACCAGCGGGTCCCGGCGGTCCAGCAGCGCGCGGTCGACATGGTGGTGCGGACGATGACGATCAACTGCGAGCGCAAGGCCCAAGTGGCGTTCTCCACCGCGTACTTCCAGGCCGGGCAGCAGGTGCTCGCCCCGAAGGCGTCGCCGATCACCGCGTTCGACGACTCGTTGCGCGGCAAACGGGTGTGCACCGCGGCCGGTTCGACGGGCGAGGCGGAGCTGGCGAGACGGAGCCACGGCGCGCGGGTGGTGACCGCGCCCAACCAGCTGGACTGCCTGGTGCGGCTCCAGTTGGGCGAGGCGGACGCGGTGGTCACCGACAGCGCGCTGGCCGCGGCGCAGGCGGCGCAGGACCCGACGGTGGAGCTGAAGGGCAAGCAGTTCACCGACGAGTCGTACGGGGTGGCGCTCAACAAGGCCGATCCGGACCTGGTGCGCCGGGTCAACGCGGTCCTGGTCGACTACCGCAGCGGCGGGGACGACAGCCCCTGGATGCGGGCGTACCGGAAGTGGTTGAAGGCCGATCTGCCCGGTATATCGGGGCCGCCGGCGCCCCAGTACAGCGACTGAGGAGATCCGGCGGCGGCCGGGTGCCCCACGGGGCGGCCGAGGGGGTCACTATGGAGGGGCTGGAGCGGGGGAAGGGGTTGTCGACCAAGGACGGGCGAGCGCCGGGGGCACCAACCGCCGTGCACGGTACGCGTATGGGAGAGGTGAGCGATGGGGGTCCCTGGACCCTTCCCCGGCTCGGCGGGGAGACCCGATGCCCCGGTGTGGGACCGGGAGGAGGTGGACCGCGCCCTGGCGCGGCTCGGCGCCGAGTACGAGGCGCTGGAGACGTCGTTGCTCGCGTTGCAGGACCACGCCGGCCGCCGGCTCCTGGAGGGCGCCGAGCTGTCGGGCGTCACCAAGGAGCGCTGGGCCGAGGCGGAGCGGTCGATCACGGCGCTGTGGGCGCTCTTCGACGCCTATACGGAGGCGTTGACGGCCGCCCGGGAGCTGCGGGCGCGCCGGCGTTGGCCGTCCACCGAGGAGCTCGCGGAGCTGTCGGAGCTGTTGCGGCATGGCGAGGTGACGGTGCCGGCCATGGCGGTCGAGGCCGTCGGATGCGGGCGGCTGGGCCTGTCGGAGCTGGTCTCCAAGATGACCGGGCTCTACGCGCGGTCGCTGGACGTGATCGTGGCGGCCGACGCGGTGTGGTCAGCGCTGCCGGCCCGGATAGACCTGCTGGCCGAGGAGTTGCGGCGGACCCGGTCGCTGGCCCACTCGGTGGGGGTGCGCCCCGGTGAGCATCCGGCGGGCGACGATCTGGAGCGGATCACCGCGGAGTTGGCGCGGCTGCGCGCTCAGGTGATCGTGGATCCGTTGGCGTTCTGGGCGTCGGCGGGGGACGGCAGCGCGGCGCCCGGAGGCGGCCGCCCGGATACCACCCGCTACGACCGGGCGGCGCGGGCGCTGGAGGACATCCGGCGCGAGGTGGCGGCGGTGCTGGACGTGCGGCAGGACGCGGAGCGGCGGCTGATGCTGCTGCGGGACGTGCTGTCGCGGGCGGACCGGACGCTGACCGAGGCGCGGCAGGCGCGCGGCGAGGTGCTGGCGAAGATCGCCGCGACGGAGGTGCCGGCGGTCAGCGGCCCTTCGACGGCGCTGCACGAGCAGTTGGTGACGGCCGCGGAGTACCGCCGCCGGGCGCTGTGGCACCGGTTGTCACCGCTGCTCGATAGCCTGGAGGAGCGTGCGGAGGACGAACTGCGGCGGGCCCGGGAGTCGTTGACGGCGGTGACCGCGCCGCTGGCGGTGCGGGCCGAGCTGCGCGGCCGGTTGGACGCCTGCCGGGCGCGGGTGGCGCGCCGCGGGCTGGCGGCGGATCCGCTGCTGGTGGAGCGGTACGACCTGGCGCGCCGGATGCTGTGGAGCGCGCCGTGCGATCTGCGGGTGGCGGAGCAGGCGGTGTGGCGCTATCAGGAGGCGGCGGCGGAGGCGATGGTTCCGGAGCCGCGGGACGGCCGGGGGGAGAGTTGAGCGAACGGGACGGGGGACGCTGCCAGCGCCGGGAGTGCGAGGGGCACTACGAGGACGTCGGCGGCGGTGAACTGTACTGCGACGTCTGCGGGTTGGCGCCGGTGGTCTCCGCCCGGGGGCTGCTGTCGGTGACCGCGACGGTGCTGACCCGGCGGGCGGAGGCGGGGGGCGCGACGGTCGCCGCGCCGCCTCCGTCCGGGGCCCGCGCGCGCCGGGAGGCCGGGGCGCACGTCCCCGAGCGGGCGGCGGACGGCGAGGGGCCCGGGAGCGGGTCGGGAAGCGGTTCCGGAAGCGGGTCGGGCGGCCGGGCGCCGGTGGTGGTGCGCGGCACCGGCGGCGGGCCGGGCGCGGGCTCCGGGAGCGGTTCCGGGGCCTCGCGGGGGCGGCTGGGCGCGGGGCTGGTGACGGTGCCGCAGGTGCCGCGGCGCGATCCGCGGGCGGCGGTGCTGGAAGACCCGCAGGTGCCCGAACGGAAGCGGTTCTGTAGCCGCGGGGAGTGCGGGGCGCCGGTGGGCCGGGGCCGGGACGGCCGGCCGGGCCAGCCGGAGGGCTTCTGCACCAAGTGCGGTCATCCGTACAGCTTCGTACCGAAGTTGCGGCCCGGGGAGCTGGTGCACGACCAGTACGAGGTCGCGGGGTGCCTGGCGCACGGCGGGCTGGGCTGGATCTATCTGGCCCGGGACCGGGCGGTGGACGACCGGTGGGTGGTGCTCAAGGGGCTGCTGGACACCGGCGACGAGGAGGCGCTGGCGGCGGCGGTGTCCGAGCGGCGGTTCCTGGCCGCCATCGAGCACCCGAACATCGTGCGGATCTACAACTTCGTGGAGCACCTGGACCGTTCGACGGGCAGCCGGGACGGCTACATCGTCATGGAGCACGTCGACGGCACCTCCCTGAAGGACCTCGCCAACGAGCGGCGCACGCCCCAGGGGCGGCGCGACCCGATGCCGGTGGAGCAGGCGTGCGCGTACGGCATCGAGGCGCTGGAGGCTCTCGGGCACCTGCACGCCCGGGAGTTGCTGTACTGCGACTTCAAGGTCGACAACGCCATCCAGCAGCACGACCGGCTGAAGCTGATCGACCTGGGCGCGGTGCGGCGGGCGGACGACCACGAGAGCCCCATCTACGGCACGATCGGCTACCAGGCCCCCGAGGTCGGCGAGGTGGGCCCGTCGGTCGCCTCCGACCTCTACACCGTCGCCCGCACCCTGGCCGTCCTCACCTTCGACTTCCAGGGCTACACCAACGTCTTCGCCGACTCCCTGCCGGATCCGGACCACATCGAGGTGTTCCGCCGCTACGAGTCCTTCTACCGGCTGCTGGTGCGGGCCACCGACCCCGATCCGGCCCGCCGCTTCGGGTCGGCGGAGGAGATGGCCGAGCAGTTGACGGGGGTGCTGCGGGAGGTGGTGGCGCTCCGTACGGGCGAGCCGCGGCCGGCGCTGTCCACCTTGTTCGGGCCGGAACTCCGGGTGGTGGGCACGGAACTGCTGCCGCCGCCGGCCGGCGACAGCTCGCTGCTGGGCACCCGTCGGGCCGGCCGGCGGGGGGCCGCCCATACGGGCGCCGAGGACCCGGCGCGGCTAGCGGGCAGTCCGGCGCCGCTCCCGTTGGACGTGGCCGCGGCGGCGTTGGCGCTGCCGGTGCCGCGGGCGGACCCGGGCGACCCCAACGCCGGCTTCCTGGCCGGGCTGCACGCCGCGACGCCGGCGGAGCTACTGGGCGCCCTGCGCGCGGCGCCCGCCGACTCGCCGGAGGTCCGACTGCGGGCGCTGCGCGCCCAGTTGGAGCTCGCGGCCGACGCCGGCGATCCGGGGCCCGGCGGATCGGCCCCGGTAGCGGGGTGGGACGGCGACGCCCCGTCTCCAGATGGCCCGGTGGAGACCGGTGGCCCGGTGGGCGCCGACGCCGCGTGGGACGTGGACGACGGGAGCGGGGACTGGCGGGCGGTGTGGCACCGCGGGCTGGGGGCGCTGGCGGCCGGCGACCGGGAGGGCGCGGCGCTGGCGTTCGACGCGGTACTCGACGCCTTCCCCGGTGAGCCGGCGCCGAAGCTGGCGCTCGCCATCAGCGCCGAGCTGCTGGGGCAGTGGGACAACGCCGCGGAGTACTACCGACTCGTGTGGGCGACCGACCGCGGTTATGTGAGTGCCGCGTTCGGGCTGGCCCGGGTGCGGCTGGCGGCCGGCGACCGAGAGGGCGCGGTGGCGGCGCTGGAGTCCGTCCCGGAGGGGTCCATCCACTACACGGCGGCCCGGATCGCGGCGGTGCGGGCCCGGCTGCGACAGCGCTCCCCCCAAGAGCCCCTGTTGCCGGACCTCACGGCCGCCGCCCAACAGGTCGAGGCGCTGGCCGACTTCGGGCTGGACGACCGGCGCCGGGAACAACTGGCCACCGAGGTACTGGGCAGTGCCCTGGACTGGGTACTCTCCGGGAGCCACGGCGACGGGCCCGGTGTTCCGGCCGGCGGGCCAAACGGGCCGGCGCCTTTGCCGCAGCGGCCGGCGCTGCTCGGCAGTCCGCTGGACGAGCGCGGGCTGCGGCTCGGGCTGGAGCGGTCGTACCGCCTGCTGGCGCGGCTGGCGCAGCGTGGTGAGGAAAGGATCGAACTGGTGGAGCGGGCCAACCGCTTCCGCCCCAGGACATGGGTGTGACATGGGTATGAGTGGGCCGTCCCGGTGCCGGAACTGCGGTGAGCCGCTCGTCGCGGGGGACAACTTCTGCGGGCGGTGCGGCGCCGATCCCCTGGCGCCGGCCGGGTTCGGCGGGGCCGCGGGGTTCGGGGCACCGCCGGCGGCGGCGTACGCGGCGGGCGCGACGGCGCAGGCGGGCCCGCCGCCGCCCGACCCCACGACCCGCCTGCCGTTCGGGGACGCGGTGGCGCCACCGGCCGGCGGCGCCGGCGGGCGGCCGGCCGACCCGCGGGTGGTCGGCTACGAGACGGTCGCCGACGCCGCCGCCGGGACCCGGCCCGAAGGGGACGCCCCGGCCTGGGCGTTGACCGACGTCGGGGCGGAAGCGGAGCCCCCCGCGGGCGCCCGGAGTGCCCCCGTGCCCGGGACCGAAGCGGAATCCGTAGCGGAATCGGCAGTGGCCCACGGGACGCCGGCCGCGGACTCGGCCGCACCGGGGCCCGGCGCGGCATCCGGAGCGGCGTCCGAAACGCCCGCCGAGCCGGCCGCCGGCCCCGACCTGCCGCCCGCCGCGGCCGGATCCGGAGCCGCCCCGCCGGCCCCGACCGCGCGCGAACGGGACCATTTCGAGCGGGAGTCGGCCGGCGCCGCGGCGGTCAGCGACCGCGGCCACCGGCACCACCGCAACGAGGACTTCTTCGCCCTGGCCGACACCGCGCTGCCGGACGGCTCGCCCGCGGTGATCGCGGTGGTCTGCGACGGCGTCTCCTCGGCGACCCGGCCGGACGACGCGTCCCTGGCCGCCGCCGAACGGGCCGCCGGCGCGCTGCGGATGGCGCTGCCGCGCGGCGAGCACCCGCAGCAGGCGATGCACGACGCGGTGCTGGCGGCCTCGGCAGCGGTCGACGCGCTGGCCGACGACCCGTCGATAGCGCACCACGAGTACCGCCAACAGAACGCCCCCGCCTGCACGTTCGTCGGCGCGGTGGTCGGCGGCGGGCTGCTGACCATCGGCTGGGTCGGCGACAGCCGGGCGTACTGGATCCCCGACGACCGCACCGCGCCGCCGGTCCGGCTCACTGAGGACGACTCCTGGGCCGCCCAGATGGTCGCCAACAACCTGATGACCGCGGCCGAGGCCAACGCCGACGAGCGCGCGCACGCCATCACCGGCTGGCTGGGCGCCGACGCCTACGAAGTCGAGCCGCACGTCGCGGCGTTCCAGCCGGACGGACCGGGGAGCGTGGTGGTGTGCACGGACGGGCTGTGGAACTACGCCGAGTCGGCCGCCGCGCTGGCCGCGGTGCTGCCCCTGGACGCACCCGCCCGGCCGCTGCACGCCGCGCGGACGCTGGTCGGGCACGCCCTGGACGGCGGCGGGCACGACAACGTCACGGTCGCGGTGGTGCCGTTCCGGGCGGCCGCGGCGGGGGCAGGATCGGCCTGAGCATCCGCGCGCACCCCCACCCTCAGCTACCGGGAGAGACCCCCAGCCCGGCCGCCAACCCCGGGCCGGCCGCCCACCGGTGGCCCGGCCGGCGGCGGCCCCAAGGAGCGGAACGTCACCCATGGCCAACTTCGCCAAGTCGCGGGCACCGCGCTTCACCGCCGAGGTGCACCAGAACCCCCATCTGCCCCAGGGTGGGCGGGAGGTGCACGCCGTCGTCACGGTCACCGCGACCGGCGGCGGTTCCACCGGCGGGCGCCCGGTGCCCGTACCGCGGCCGGAGCCGGTGGTTCCGGTCGCGGCCGAACAAGAAGGCGGGACCCTCGGCCCGGATGCCGGGGTCGTCCTGCGGGTGCGCACTCCGGTGGGCGCCGAGGTGCGGTCGCTGCGCCAAGTGGCGCCCCCCGCCGGGGAACTGACCGGCCAGCGAAGAGCATCGGGGCCGCGCGCTGGCGACTACCCGACCGGCCCCTGGGGCGACGAGTCCCGCGACTTCCACCTCTGCCTGCGCGTCCCGGACGCCGGCCTCGGCCGGGAGATGCTCGCCGCCCGCATCACGGTGCTGCTGCCCGCACCCGACGGCAGCGCGCCACGGGCCGTGGCACAGGGCCTGGTACGGGCCGTGTGGACGGACGATCCGGCCGCCGCGGTACGGATCGACCCACAGGTGGCGCACTACACGGGACGGTCCGAACTGGCCCAAGCCGTCCAGCAGGTGCTGGATGCGGCGAAGTCCCAAGATGCCGGTCGCGCCCTCGCGGAACTACGGCGCGCACGGCGACTGGCCGCCGCCCCGGGGGACGCGGACACTGCGAAACTCCTTGCGAAGGTGGTGGACGGCGTCGACGCCACGACCGGTACTGTGCGACAGGCGGCGAAGGCGGCCGAGGCCCGACGGGAGAACTCCCGGGAGGCGTCCGGCCCCCGTTCCTCGCCCGGAGAAACCGCAATGAACAACCATGAACAGCACTGATCAGTACCACCGGAAGTAACGGTACGGAGGGGGAAGAACCGACATGCCTACCTGCCCGAGCGGCCACCAGTCGGCGGCCGAAGACTGGTGCGAGGTGTGCGGCCAGCGCATGGCGGGCGCCGTCCCCCCGCCGCCCTCTCTGCCCGCCGGCTTCCTGAACGCGCCGCCGCCCGCCGAGCCGACCGGCCAGCCGGGACCCCCGCCGGGGCAGCCCGGCCCGCCGCCCGGTGGCCCGGAGGGCTTCGGCGCACCTGGTGCTCCCGGTGGCTTCGGTGGCCCTGGCGGCCCCGGCGGCCCGGGCGGTCCCGGTACTCCTCCGCCGCCTGGTGCGCCGACGCCCGGCCCCGGCGGCCAACCGCCGCAGGGCGGCTACGGGTTCCCGCCGCCCGCGCCCGGCCCGCAGGGCGGCCCCGGCGCTCCCGGCGCCCCTGGTGCCCCCCAAGGCTTCGGCGGCCCCGGCGCCCCCGAGGGCTTCGGTACTCCGGGTGGGCCCGGTGGCCCTGGTGCTCCCGGTACTCCGCCACCCGGCCCCGGTGCCCAACCGCCGCAGGGCGGCTACGGGTTCCCACCCCCGGCCCCCGGTCCGCAGGGCGGCCCCGGCGCGCCCGGCGCCCCCGCGCCCGGCCCCGAGCAGGCCGCCGAGCCGCAGGCGTGCCCGCAGTGCCGCACGCCGCGCGAGGGCGCGGCACCGTTCTGCGCCGAGTGCCAGTACAACTTCCTCACCAACTCGCCGGCGTCGTTCGCCCCGCCGGCCGGCGCCCCCATGCCCGGCCCCGGCGGCCAACCGCCGCAGGGCGGCTACGGGTTCCCGCCGCCGGCACCCGGCCCGGGCGGTCCGGGTGCGCCCGGCCCCGGCCCGCAGGGCGCCCCGGGCGGCCAGCCGCCCCAGGGCGGTTACGGCTTCCCGCCGCCGGGGGCCCCGCAGCCCCAACCGCCGGGCCCGCCGCCCGGTATGCCCGGCCCCGGCGGCTACCCGGGCCAGCCCGGCCCGCCCCCCGGCATGCCCGGCCCCGGTCAGCCCGGCCCGCCGCCCCAACAGGGCGGCGACGACTGGACGTTGAACCCGCCGGCCCAGCAGAACGCCGCACCGATGGCGCCGCCGCAGCAGCCCGGACCCGGCCCGCAGGCCCCCTTCGAGCAGCAGCCGCCGGCCCCGTTCCCGCCGCAACAGCCGCCGCAGCCGGGCCCGTTCGAGCAGCAGCCCCCGCAGGGCGGCCCCGAGCAGTTCGGCCAGCCGGGACCCGACGGCCAGTGGGGCGGCGCCCCCGGCCAGGCCCCGGCGCCGCCGCAGGGCCCGCCGCCGGTCGTCGGTGACGGCTGGGTGGTGGCCGTCGGGCCGGACCGCGAGTACTTCATGGCGATGATGGGCCGCAGCGGCCCGGAGGCGGCGGGGCTCAACCTGCCCTCGTACTCCCCCGAGCAGGTGCTGCCGCTCGCGAACGGCCAGCTCTCGGTCGGCCGCCGTCGGAACAGCACCGGCGAGTCCCCGGACGTCGACCTGGGCCGGACCCCGGAGGACCCGGGCGTCTCGCACCAGCACGCCCTGCTCGTCCAGCAGCAGGACGGCAGTTGGGCCGTGGTGGACCAGAACTCCACCAACGGCACCACGGTCAACCTCGCCGAGGAGCCGATCCAGCCGTACGTCCCGGTGCCGCTCCACGAGGGCGACCGGGTGCACGTCGGCGCCTGGACGACGCTGACCGTCCGCCGCGGCTGACACCGGGGCACCAGCCACCCAACTCCGGGGCGTGATCGGCCGATCACGCCCCGGAGCGCGTGCGGAACACCTGCCGTCCTAAGTCCGGAGTCCTCGGTCGGGGCGTCTGCCACCATGGACCGGTGAACAACATTCCGCACGGCACTCTTCAGGAGCAGACCTTCTACGAGCAGGTCGGTGGCGAGGACACCTTCCGCCGCCTGGTGCGCCGCTTCTACGAGGGCGTCGCCGAGGACCCGCTGCTGCGGCCGATGTACCCGGAGGAGGACCTGGGGCCGGCCGAGGAGCGCCTCACCCTCTTCCTCATGCAGTACTGGGGCGGCCCCCGCACCTACAGCGAGAACCGCGGCCACCCCCGACTGCGCATGCGGCACGCCCCGTTCACCGTAGACCGGGCCGCGCACGACGCCTGGCTGCGGCACATGCGGGACGCGGTGGACTCCCTCGACCTCTCCGAGGAACACGCGACGCAGCTGTGGGACTACCTGACGTACGCGGCCGCCTCCATGGTCAACACCGCCGGCTGAGAGAACGGTCACACCCGCCCCGCCGCGCACTGCCATCCCCGGCACCGCACCCGCCAAGAACACCTACGCCGCGACGCCCCCACCTCACCACCCGCCGCCGCCATCTACTCCCACCCGGCCCCGGCGCTCCCCCACCGCCCCCTCAACATCCGACACTCACCCCCGGCCCGTCCGGCGCGCACCTCCCAGCCCCGCCAGACACCTACCTCCCGCCCCGTCCGGCGCGCACCTCCCAGCCCGACCGGCGCTCGCCTCCCCGCCTCGCCAGACGCTCACCGCCCAGCCCAACCGGCGCTCGCCTCCCACGCCCCTCCAGCGCTCACCTCAGCCCGTCCGGCGTTTGAGGACGAGCCCGCAGGGCGACAAACAAGCCCGCAGCAGCGAGCCAACGAAGAAGCCCCAGGCCCAACAAGGGGCCCAGGGCAGGAGAAACGAGCCTCAAGGGGTCCGGGGCCCGGCCCCGGTTTCGGGAAGGGGCGGGTCCGGGGCACATCCCACCAGCGACGGCAGAGCGACGAAACACCAGGGCACCAGCGCATCAGGGCACCAACACGTCAGGACCGCAGGACCACAGCCCCACCGGGCGCCGCCCCACGGCCCCGCCCTCAAACCGGCGTAACCGTAAGCCCCGACAACCCCGTCCGCCCCGCAGGCCCCCCGACCCGCACGGCAACCGACCCATACGGCGTGCTCAACCGCAGCCACCCCCCGGCAGCCAACAACGCCACCGTCGGAGCCACCGGAGCCGCCCCAGCAGCCACACCGGCACCGGCACCCGCACCCGCACCGGCACCCGCACGCGCCCCCGGCACCCCAGCACCGCTCGCCCCACTCACCCCGTTCGCGCCCCGCGCACCCCGCAGGAACCCGAGTGACTGCGCCGCATGCACCACCCGCAACGGCAGCTCCGTATCGCCAAGCGTCCGCGACCAGATCTCCCGCCCGATCCGGTCCCGCTCGCTCCGGGTACGCCCCTGCGGCGGCAACGCCTCGTCCCGGGCGCGGAATTCGGCCACCGCGGCGGACACCGTACGCACCAACGCGTCCGGCGACGGCAACCCGGGCACTCGCGTCCAGCCGCCCCGCGGCGGCAACACCCCGGCCCACGGCGGCCCGGTCACCGCGGCGGGCACGGTGACACTGCCCTCCGACTCCACGATCCCTTCGAGCAGTTCCCCGGCCGAGACGGTCACGTCCAGCCCGAGGCCACCCTCAACACCACGAGACGCACCGACACCGCCACCAGCAGACGCACCACCACCGGCACGGACATCGGGACGGACCTCCGCCAACCGCGCCGTCCGAATGGCCAACACCTCGAACGACGGCGGACGGCCGAAGACGGCCAACACGCCGCCCCCGGCCTGGAGCCGCACCGCGGCCCCCCGGTCGTAGTGGATCAGCCGGCCGAGGAAGGCGGCGAGATCCGCTGCCTCCCCGGCGTCGGCGAACCGCAACACCGTCATCCCGCGACGGCCCCTTCCTGATGCGCGGCGTCGTCCAGGTATTCCTTGAGGATCGCCTTCTCCTCCGGCATGAGACGACGCGGCCGCCCCGCGGCGAAGTCGAACGGCACGACCACGGTCGCGGCCCGCAGATAGACCGTGTCCGCGTCCTTCACCTCGTACGCCACCGTCAGCGACGCGGCACTGATCTTCTTCACCCACAGCTCGACGGTCACCGGCTCCGGCCGGTACACCAACTGCCGCAGGTAGTCGATCTCGTGGCGCGCGACGACCGAGCCGCCCTTGAAGGCCGCACTGCCGCCCCCCGGCGCCAGCCGACGCATGTAGTCGATCCGCGCCTCTTCGAGGTAGCGGACGAACACCGCGTTGTTGACATGGCCGTTGGCGTCCATGTCCGACCAGCGCAGGGGGCAGGAGTAGCGGTACCGCACGGCGGTCAGCCCCGGGTCAGCTTCTTGTACGTCGCCCGGTGCGGGCGGGCCGCGTCGGCGCCCAGCCGCTCGATCTTGTTCTTCTCGTACGACTCGAAGTTGCCCTCGAACCAGAACCACTTGGAGTTGCCCTCGTACGCCAGGATGTGCGTGGCGACGCGGTCCAGGAACCAGCGGTCGTGGGAGACGACCACGGCGCAGCCGGGGAAGTCCAGCAGCGCGTTCTCCAGGGAGGACAGCGTCTCGACGTCGAGGTCGTTGGTCGGCTCGTCGAGGAGCAGCAGGTTGCCGCCCTGCTTGAGGGTGAGCGCGAGGTTGAGGCGGTTGCGCTCACCACCGGAGAGCACGCCGGCCGGCTTCTGCTGGTCCGGGCCCTTGAAGCCGAACGCGGAGACGTAGGCCCGCGAGGGCATCTCGACCTGGCCGACGTTGATGTAGTCGAGCTCGTCTGAGACCACGGCCCACAGGGTCTTCTTGGGGTCGATGTTCTCGCGGCTCTGGTCGACGTAGGAGATCTTGACGGTCTCGCCGACCTTGATGTTGCCGGAGTCCGGGGTCTCCAGACCCTGGATCATCTTGAACAGCGTGGTCTTACCGGCACCGTTGGGGCCGATGACGCCGACGATGCCGTTGCGCGGCAGCGTGAAGCTGAGGTCGTCGATGAGGACCTTGTCGCCGAACGCCTTGCTGAGGTTGTCGACCTCGACCACGACGTTGCCCAGACGGGGACCCGGCGGGATCTGGATCTCCTCGAAGTCCAGCTTCCGCATCTTGTCCGCCTCGGCGGCCATCTCCTCGTAACGCGCCAGACGGGCCTTGGACTTGGCCTGCCGCCCCTTGGCGTTGGAGCGGACCCACTCCAGCTCGTCCTTCAGGCGCTTGGCGCGCTTGGCGTCCTTCTGGCCCTCGACCTTCAGACGGGTCTGCTTGGTCTCCAGGTACTTGGAGTAGTTGCCCTCGTAGCCGTGCAGGCGGCCGCGGTCGACCTCGCAGATCCAGCCGGCGACGTTGTCGAGGAAGTACCGGTCGTGGGTGACGGCGACGACGGTGCCGGGGTACTTGGCCAGGTGCTGCTCCAGCCACTGCACCGACTCGGCGTCGAGGTGGTTGGTGGGCTCGTCGAGGAGCAGCAGGTCGGGCGCCTCCAGCAGCAGCTTGCACAGCGCGACGCGGCGGCGCTCACCACCGGAGAGGTTGGTGACCGGCCAGTCGCCGGGCGGGCAGCCCAGCGCGTCCATGGCCTGCTCAAGCTGGGTGTCGAGGTCCCAGGCGCCTGCGTGGTCCAGGTCCTCCTGGAGCTTGCCCATCTCCTCCATCAGCGCGTCGGAGTAGTCAGTCGCCATCAGCTCGGCGACCTCGTTGAAGCGCTTGAGCTTGTCCATGGTCTCGCGGGCGCCGTCCTGGACGTTCTCCAGGACCGTCTTGGACTCGTCGAGCGGCGGCTCCTGGAGGAGCATGCCGACGGTGTAGCCGGGAGAGAGGAAGGCGTCACCGTTCGACGGCTGCTCAAGACCGGCCATGATCTTCAGCACCGTGGACTTACCGGCGCCGTTGGGGCCCACGACGCCGATCTTCGCGCCCGGCAGGAACGCGAGCGTCACGTCATCGAGGATGACCTTGTCGCCGTGCGCCTTACGCGCCTTGCGCATCGTGTAGATGTACTCAGCCAAGAGAAACCGTCCGGCAGTTTGGATCTATCAGGTGGTCTGGTGGCTCCGCCGCGTGGGCCGTGGTGCGGCGTGGCCGCGCGAAGGCAGATACACCCCATCTTGCCGTACGTCCATCGCAGGACGGAAACGGGTTCCGGGAGATGGACGGCGAAGGCCCCGGAGCGGACGTTGCGCTCCGGGGCCTTCGCGCTGCGCGTTCGGTGACCACCCGCTCACGGCGTGCCGACGGCCCGCTCACCGGTGGTCACCGCGTCGCGTACGACGGTGACGGCTGACTGCCTCCGCCTTCCCGCTTACGCGGATTCCTCGCTCACGCCCGGGTCTTCTTCTTGCGCAGGAAGAACACCGCCGCGCCGCCGACCACGACGAGGGCGACCGCGACACCCGCGATCACCGGGGTGGCGCTGCTGGAACCGGTCTCGGCGAGGTCAGTGCCGTGACCGCCGGTGTTGCCGGCGCTGGTGCCGCCGGCCGAGGCCGGGCTGGGGTGCGGCGACGGCTGGCCGCCGGTGCCCGCGGTCTTGCAGTCCAGGACGCCGGAGAAGGTCTTCTTGAAGCCCTCCGCGCCGGTGATCGTGATCTGGTACGGCTGGTCCTCGCCCACCGGAACGGTCACGGTCTTGGACGCGCCCGGCGCGACCTCGTAGTCCTTGCCGGAGAGCTGGAAGCGGAACGCCTGGTCACCCTTGTTGGTCGCGGTGACGTCCACGCCGCCCTTGGAGCAGTTCTTCTCCGCGGTGATCGCGGGTATCGCGCCCTGCTTCTTCCAGGAGACGGTGGCGGCCGCGGAGACCGTCGACTCGCTGGAGCCGGCCAGGATCTGGGTCTGGCTCTTGGCGTGCTCACCGATACCGGTGAAGGCCCGGCCCACCGGGACCTTGGTCGCGGCCTGCGCGGTCAGCGAGGTGTTGCCGTCGGCGGCGCCCTTGGGCACGTCGAAGAACAGCTGGGTCCCGTCGGCGGCGCTGGTGACCGGCTTACCGTCCTTGCCGACGATCTTCACGCCGGCCGGCACGTCCGACGCCGGGGAGACGGTGACGCTGTCGGCGTTGGTGTGCACGGTGACCGGGCCGATCTTGCTGCCGGACTTGCCCGAGACCGCCGGCGGGTCCAGGGTCAGCGACGCCTTGGGCTCGGAGACGCTCTGCGCGCTCTTCTCCAGGTAGTCGGCCAGCTTCTCGGCGGCCGGGTCGACGGCGTCCACCTTGACGTGGTCGGAGAAGCGCCAGATCGCGACCTGGGTGCCGGCCGCGGCGGTCTTCTCGGACAGCTGCCCGGCACCGGCCTTGGTGGAGAGCGCCGCCAGGTCGTTCACCTGCGGGTAGGAGTTCTGCAGGATCCAACGGATCTTGCCCGCGTCCGCGTTGTTGTGCAGCGACGAGGCGCTCCACGGCACTTCCTGGTAACGCGCCTGCTGCTGCGTCGGGTTGTGGATGTCGATGCAGTACGTCTGCAGCGTGCCGCCGTTGTCGACCGACATCTCGAAGAGGCCGGCGCCGATCCGCTGGTCCCCTCCGTTGCCGTGCACCACGGCCTGGTCGAAGGTCTTCAGCCCGCCGAGCGTCGCGGTGGCGCCCCCGTGCGACATGGCCGGGTCGTCCGCCGCGGCGGTCCCCGCGGTGGCTATCGTGCCCGCCGCGATCAGGCCCGAGGCCACGACCGCGGCGGCAAGGCGGGCTGCGCCCCGCCCCTTCATCGAAAGCATGATTTCCCCTCTGGGCGAGGCGGTCGGCTTGAGAGGAGCCTCGCCGGAAAGATCCCAAGAACTCAACGGCCGAACTGGTCAGCCTGGTCAGCCCCCGTGAGTACTCGTCGGATCCTATGGAGCGGGCGCATCACGGTCCCCAGTAATAGCGTCCTATAAGCGATCCGAATCGCAATCGTTACCGAATACTCGCAACGCGGCCCGACATTATCGACAAATCACCGATGCGTTTTCAGGGCACAGACACCTTCTGTGGCGAATTGCCGGGCCCTCTCGTCGCCCTGCCGGCGCTGCCGCCGGACGGTCCGCCGACACCCCCCATTCCCGCCGTCGTATCCGATTCAACTTTTCCCAACGGCCGCACTTCCGCTCCCCGTTGAGTTCCCTCGGACACATTCCTCACTCTCACCACCCGACGGAATGCGGACGTCCCGCGCGAAAGATCGTGCCCGATCGCGAAGGCGTCGATCTCGACCGCGAACCAGCGCTGTCCCCCCTTCTCCGGCGCCTGTTCTCCCTCCCGGACCCGCAACCGCCCCTGCACGACGAGCGGTTCGCCGACCGCCACCGACGCCGCGACATTGTCCGCGAGCGCGCGCCAGGACCGCACGGTATAGAAACTCGTCTCCCCGTCGGTCCAGCACTCCCGCGCCTTGTCCCACCGCCGCGAGGTCGCCGCCATCCGGAACCGCGCCACCGGAACCCCCGCCGCGGTCTCCCGGTGCTCCACCGCCGTGGCCACGTTCCCCACCAGCGTCACCATCGTGTCGTTCATGAAAGCCCCCCGTTCCTGCGTTACTTCGTCGCGTCGTTCCTTCTTTTTGCCGTCGCTTCAGCGCACCACTTCACTTCGCTGATTCAGCTGGCTACTCCACTCGCTGCTTCAGTCACCGCTCCAGTCGCCGCTTCATCGCGCTGTGTTGCTTTGCGTTGCCGCGACGCGGTTCCGTTCGACTCCGTGTGGTTCCGCGCCGGGCTTCGCGAAATCCATGCTGCACGGAATCGGCGCGGGCCGCGGCGGGCTGTGGACGGTCCCGCCGGCGAAGAGTCCCGCCTGTGGACAACTCCGTCACCCACCAAGGGAGTTCGACACCTCGCCCGCCGTCCCGCCGCGCCCCCTCACACGCCCGACGCCACCGCGTACCGCTCCCGCACCTCGCGGTACCGCAGGAGTTCCGCGGCCACCGGCTCCAGCACCCGCGCCCGCCCGCACCCCGCCGCCGCCGCCCGCAACCTCCGCTCGGCCTCCTGCCCGTACCGCCGGGCCGGCCCCCGGGCCGCCAGCCCGCACAGCCAGGTCAACACCGGCCCGCCGACCGAGCCCACGACCGCGGGCACCAGCCCCGACAACCACTCCGCCGTCGCCACCACACCCGTCACGGAGCCCAACACCCACAACACACCGACCACTTGCAACACGAACAACAGCCCTTGCAGCGCGGCCGCCACCGACCACCACCGCGGCTTGCCCTCCGGCCCGCTACGCAACGCCTCCTCGGCCTCGGCCGCCACCGCGTCCAGCGCCTCCGGCAGCTCCTCGGCGCCCCGCACCGCCGCCTCCCGCACCGCCTGCGCCCACGGCGCCGGCAGCCCCTGCGCGGCCTCGACCGCCACGGACCGGACCGCCTGCTCCACCACCGGCCGCGCCGCCGCCCGCCCGTCTGCACCCCGCCCGGAGCCAACGACCGCCGCGGGAGCGGGGATCGCCGCGGAACCGGTACGTCCGTCCCCGCTGCGCCCCTCCCCACCACGGCGCTCTTCCTCGTTACGGAGCCGCTCCCCACCACCGCCCGTTCCCGCACCCGCATCCCCCGCCCCGGTACGCGGCCCGGCAATCCTCACCGCCCCCGTGCCGTAACCGCCCCCGCCTACCGCCGTCATCGCACCCGGCCGCGCCGCTCTCCGGCCCTTCCGCCGGGCCCGCAGCCGCGACCACGGTGAACCGCACGCCCGCCCCGCGAGCCACAGCCAGTCCCGCTCCGCCGCCCGCCCGGTAGCCGCCGCCCCCACCGCCTCGGCCAGCCGGTCGTCGAACTCCTCCCTGGCCCGTTCGGTCAGCCCCACCCGGCTCTCCGCGACGTACGACGACCGCAGCCGTTCCGCCGCGGTGTCCACGTCCGCCGTCAGCCGGCGGTCCGCCGCGCCCCGTTCGGCGACGAACTGGGCGAGCGCCTCCCGCAGTTCCGCCACTCCTTCGCCCGTCGCGGCGGAGAGCGCCATGACCTCCGCCCCCGGTTCCCCGTGCTCGCCGAGCGCCAACCCGTCCTCGTCCAGCAGCCGGCGCAGATCGTCGACCACCTGGTCGGCGGCGTCGCCCGGTAGCCGGTCCATCTGGTTGAGCACCACGAACGTGACCTCGGCGTAGCCCGCCAACGGCCGCAGATACCGCTCGTGGAGCACCGCGTCCGCGTACTTCTCCGGGTCCACCACCCAGATCACCGCATCCACCAACTCCAGCATCCGGTCGACCTGTTCGCGGTTGCTGGTGGCCGAGGAGTCGTGGTCGGGAAGGTCGAGCAGGACCAGCCCGGCCAGTTCGGGGCTGCCTTGTGCGGGGGTGTGCCGGCGGTGCACGGGCACCCCGAGCCGGCGCAGCAGCCCCTCCGCGCCCGGCCGGCCGCCGGACCAGACGCAGGCCACCGATTCGCCGGTCGTCGGTCGACGCGCCCCGACCTCCGAACGGGGCGCCCCCGCCAGGGCGTTGAACAGCGACGACTTCCCGCTGCCGGTCGCCCCCGCCAGGGCGACGACGGTGTGCTCGCCGGACAGCCGGTACCGCTCGTCCGCCGCCTCCAGCACCCGCCCGGCCTCGTCCAGCGCCGTCCCCTCCAGCCGGCTCCGGGACA
Source organism: Streptomyces sp. NPDC057743 (assembly GCF_042798755.1). Classification (NCBI taxonomy): domain Bacteria; kingdom Bacillati; phylum Actinomycetota; class Actinomycetes; order Kitasatosporales; family Streptomycetaceae; genus Streptomyces; species Streptomyces sp. NPDC057743. The sequence continues at coordinate 28,244 of NZ_JBHVJX010000038.1, read as the reverse complement.
GCGCGATCAACTCCCGCAACGCGTCCAACCGGGGCTGCAGCACCTCCCCTACGGCCCGTCGCGCCCCACCGGGCACCCACTTGTACCCGGGCCCACAGACATCAACTTCGACCTCGCCCTCAGCAGCACCCGCATTCGCCCCCGGGGCCGCAGAAGCAACAAATGCCCCTCCCGCCCCGCCTGATCGCTCCGCACCACCGGCCTCGTCCCGCTCCCCCGCCCCCAACGGAACTTCCATCCCTCCGGCGTCCGCCTCGGCCTGGCCCCCGCTCCTCGACACCCCGCGCCGCACCCGCCGCGCAATCACCCCGTCGTCCCACGCACCACCGTCCCGCGCCGCCTCGTCCCAAGCCGCGCGCTCCCCCTCCCCTTCCTCGCTCGCCACGAGCTCGCTCACCCTGCCCTCCGCCCCTCGCTCCGCGGACTCCATCACCCCGTCACCGCCTCCCGCTCACAGCGGTCCGCCACCGGGCGCCCGCGCTCCGTCTCCCACTGACCCGCCCGGTCCGCCCGTTCCACGGACCGCCTCCGGTGCTGCTCCCGCTGCACCACCGACAGCGCGGCGATCAGCTCGGCCTGCTGGTCCGGTGCCACCGTCAACCGGTCCAACGGGGCCAGCCGGCGCTCCCGTTCACCGTCGAGGGCGCGCTCCAGGTATGTGGTCAGCAGCCGCGCGCCCTGGTCGCACAACCGCAACGCGCTCTGCGCCCCCAAGAGGTCGGCGAGGTTCTCCCCCGCCGTACGGGCCCGACGCCCGCCCAACAGCGCGGTGGCCAGCAGGGCCGCCGGCTCCTCGGCGTCCACCGGATCGTTCCGTTCACCGGCCTGGCCGCCGCGCGCCTCACGGGTCTCCTCCTCGGCGAGCTCCTCCAGGCAGCGCCGCCACCGTCGGACGACCACGCCGATCCGCTCGGCGGCCCCCGCGGCCCCGTCCGCCGCGGTCCGTGCCACCTCGGCCGCGGCGGGATCGTGCCGCCAGGCACCCGCCGCCCGCTCGTCGGCCGCCTCGACGGCGCAGACCAGCAGCGCGGTCAGGCCCTGCGTCAGCGCGTCCAGCAGCTCGTCGGCGCGGCCACCGAGCCCGTGTGCGTGCCAATGGGCGCGGGCGTCGCCGGCCAGCACCTCGCCGGCCGCGACCTCGCCCCGCACCCGCTCCGCGGCCTCCTCGTACGCCTCCTCGACCCGGCCGGCCAGCCGCAGCGCCGCGGCGTGCTGTGCCGCGGCGGCCCCGGCCAACGCGGGCAGTCTGCTGCGCAACGAAGCAATGACCCCGGAGGCGGTCCGGTCAGCGGCCGCGCTACGGGCCACGGGGTCCTGCGCGTGCCATTCCAGCCACTCCCGCAGCCCCGCCACCGCCGTCGCGGGCAGCAGCCCACGGCCCCCGCCCGCCGACTCGGGCAGCTCGGGAATGGTGAACCGGGGCACATGGCCGAGCCCGGCGCGCTGCAACAGTTCGGCGTACCGCGCGGAGATCTCGGGGGCGATCTGGTGCGGCACCCGGTCCAGCACGGTGACCAGCGTGACGTCGTACTCCTTGGCGGTGCGCAGCAGATGCCAGGGCACCGCGTCCGCGTACCGGGCCGCCGTGGTGACCAACACCCAGACGTCGGCCGCGCAGATCAGCTCGGCGGCCAGCTCGCGGTTGCCGGCCACCAACGAGTCGATGTCCGGGGCGTCCAGCAGCGCCAGCCCACTGGGCAGCGCGGGATCCGTCTCGATCCGCACGGTCGGTGCCCCCGGCTCACACCCGTCCCGGCAGCGCCCCTCGCTCCCGTCTTCCCCGCCATCGTCCCGCTCGGCCGCCTCCCCGCCGTCCTGCTCGGGCACCCACACCCGCGTGAACCCCGGCAGCACCCGCTGCCCGGCGAACCAGCGGTGATCATCGGGATGGCAGACCAACACCGGCGTACGGGTCGTGGGCCGCAGCACCCCTGCTTCCGAGACCCGCCGCCCCACCAGCGAGTTGACCAGGGTGGACTTGCCCGCCCCCGTGGACCCCCCGATGACGGCTAGGAGCGGTGCCTTAGGGGCGCGCAGGCGGGGCATCACATAGTCGTCCAGTTGGGAGAGCAGCTCGGCCCGGTTGCGCCGGGCGCGGGCGGCGCCCCCGAGCGGCAGCGGAAAACGTGCGGCGTCGACACGGTCCCGCAGAACGGACAGTGCATCGATCAGCCGGGGTCCTACGTCCAAGGTCGCCACATGTGCAGAATGCCCAATTTCGATAGCTTTTTGAAGCGTATAGCCCCTTGTGTGCGCCGCAAGAATCACGCAGAGCAAGAAAGGGGCATATAGGATTTTCAGGAAATCCGAGGCGCAGGCATAACGAGTACACAACACCCGCCGCACGAGGCGCCAAAAGCCGTGCAGGATTCGTACCTGCCTGCGATTATCGGGATCGCTTCACTGAACCTCCACAACGTGCCACGGAGGTGAAGCAACCGGGACGAGGCACCCGGACCTCTATCCTGGTCCGCGGTCCGTGATCCACGCCCACCACCGGCCCCCGTAGCTCAGTGGATAGAGCAGGTGCCTTCTAAGCACTTGGCCGCAGGTTCGAGTCCTGCCGGGGGCGCCAGGCGAGGCCCTCTCTGCTGAGAGGGCCTTTTTGCTGGTCAGGAGCTGTTTCTGATGAACGGCGCAGAGGTCAGATGCCCTCCTCGAAAAGGGCGGAGCACGTCCGACCGTGTCCGGCTGAAACCGAGTTTCTGCGGGTGGCGGCGGAGAATACGCGGAGAAGTTTTCACGCCCCCTCCACGGCCGGGTCCGGCAGCTCACCTGCCTGTTCAATCCTGTGCTTCAGGTCGTCGAGCTGCCCATCGATGCAGCGGGCGTACGTGTCCAGCAGCACAGGGACGCTGTTGCCTGCCCACTCGGCCACGGTCGCGGGCGGAACGCCCGCATTGAGCCAGTTGGTCAAGCAGGTGTGCCGAAGGTCGTACACACGGCGGCCGAGAGGCGATCCGAATTCGTAGGAAGTGAGCACTTCCTTCCGCGCGCGCCGCCACGCTCGTCTGATCACGGACCCGGCCAGGTACCCCCCTTTCTCTCCCTGCACCAGCAGATCGCCGGGCTTCAGTCCTTCCTCCTCGATGTGGACACGGAGGATCCGCGTGAGGCCAGGACGGCAGGGCACGGTACGGGTGTCGTCGGCGGCCCGCCCCTTGAGCCCGCGCTCCTCGCGCACTTCCCCTGTGTTCGTCCACTGCTTGCCAACCTCGGGGTGGGCGGTGTGGAGCAGCAACTCGCCCCACTGGTCGTCAGCGTCTGCATCGGGCAGACGTACGTCCCCGACATCGATCGCCACGACCTCCTCGGGCCGGGCACCGGCGTAGTACATCGTGGCGAAGAAGGCGTGCAGCCGCCGACCGCCTCTCGGCCGCGCATAGACCCAGCCGAGCAGCTTGGCGGCCTGCTCTTTGTTAAGCAACGACCGTTTGTCGACGGCGGAGGAGGTCTTGACCGCGGTAGTGCCCTTCCCCTTCGGCAGCGGGTTCTCCTTGAGCACCTTCTTCTTGACGGCGTACTCGAAGAGGACGTTCAAGACCCGCCTAGTCCGTCGGATCGAGCTAGCGGCCACGGGTGTGCCGTCCAGCTTCACCCCGGCCGCGCGAAGCGCCATCTCCACCGTGTCCTCGTCCTCCCACGCGGCCATGGCAAGCGAGTTCCGCTGCACCCAGCGCAGGATCACGGCGACCTCCGACGGGGCCTGGTCCCGCCGGAGGGTGTTGAAGGCGTACTCCCGGAGGGCCCGACGTACATCGACGCCCTTGAATGCCGTCGGCTGAGACCGAAGCAGAGCGATGGTGACGGGCGTGAGCGCCTTCGCCACGTTCTTCCGGTTGTTCCCGGACGTCCGCTCCCAGAGCTGGTCAACGAACTGGATCGCGAAGTCGTACCAGGACACGCCGGCTGCGCGGGACATGTGTGAGACCGGCAGGCCGGTAGAAAGACTGAACGCCTCCCCCTTCTTGGCAGCGGACACCAGCCCCGCCCGAAAGGAGTCCGCAAGAGCGACGGTGCCGAACGGCTTCCGCCACTCCTTGCCCTCCAGCTCCCAGCGGACCGTGTACGTGGTCTTCCTCTTCCCCACGTACACGGAGGTCTTCCAGAACTTCACGTCGTACGTCGTGTCCATCAAGCGGCGTCCTCGCGCTCGTTCAGCCAGATCTCAAGGTCGACTCGGCGCACGCGTATGCCGCCGTTCGGAAGCTTGATGCAGCGGGGGGCTCGCTGCTTCTGGCGCCAGTCGTAGAAGGTGGAGCGGGTGATGCCGAGCTCGTCGCACAGCTCGGGGACGGTGAGCATCTTGGGGCTGGACACAGTGGTGTCTCCTTCAAGGCTGGTATCCCCGCCACAGAAACCACGAAATACACAGAAACCCGAGACCAGCGCGCTGACCTGCCGAAACGTGCGGTTGGACAGCGCTGGAGCGTCTTCCACAGAATTCGCGGAAAGTCCCACAGAAATAGGGCCGGCCCGCTCGCGCCCGCCTACCCCGGTGTCGTACGGCGGGGTGGCGCGGAGGGGCCAGGTATTTCTGTGGGACTTTCGCTGAATTTCTGCGAGAGGTGGCCGGCAACCGTTCCGTTCAGCATTACTGCAGGTCAGGGGCGGCCCGGGCTTATTTCTGTGTTTCTGTGGTTTCTGTGGCGATGGTCAGGGCTGCGGGGTGTGGAGTCGGGGGTGGGCGAGGTAGCGCGGGGAGGGTGGTCGGCCGCGTCCGCCGGTGCGTTGGGCGGGCAGGGCGCGGAGGTAGCCATGGTCTTCTAGGAGGCCGAGGGCGGGGTCGAGGGCGTCGGCGGTGGGGAACTCGGAGCGGGAGACCTTGAGCATCAGTTGTCGTTTGCTGAACTCCGGCCAGCCCTGGGCCCGGAGAGTTTCCAGCAGGCTTGTGGCGCGGTCGGTGGTGGGGTCGCCGCCCATGACGTCGAACGCGGCCAGGCCGTGGCTGGTGAAGTACTCCCCCAGCTCGATGGCGCCGCGCATCGTCTCCTCCGAGATGGAGAGGGTGGGGCCGTTTTCGAGGTGCTCGGCCAGGTGCAGCAGGCCGGCGATGCGGGCGACGGCGCCCACAAGCTTGCCCGCCCAGTCGTCGATGTGCCCCAACACCCCTTCCCGCTTGCGGAGTCTGGGCTCCACGCGGTCCTTGTAGTCGCGGTGGGCTACGTATGCCTCGGGGCTGAGCTGGAGGGGGGCGGGTTCGGTCCGGTCGGCAAGGGCCAGGGTTAGGTCGATGACGTTGCGGTTGTAGGTGACCTTGACGTCATCGGGGATGGGGTCGGGCTCGGACTTGCGGTAGCCGACCAGCGATTCTGGCAGGGAGTACAGGAACCGTCCCAGCAGGCCGCGGCGGCGGGCGGCTTCGTTGCGGCCGATGGCCTCCAGGACCTGAGGCTGGACGCAGATGCCGATAGTCACGGCGGGGTCTTCGATGTATTCCTTGCGGGTCTGCCGGTTGACCTTGTGTCGGTCCCCGGCGTGGCCTTTGAGGAAGACGCCCAGGTTCGGGGTTCCGCTGGAGTAACGGCCGGCCATGATGTCGAAGATCTCGCCTTCCGCCGACATCACCGCGATGCGGTCGCCCTGCTCAGCCAGCGTGGAGGCGACCGTCTCAGCGGTGGCATCGTCGGCGAGCAGTTGCGGCTCGGCCGGAACCTTCAGCGTCTTCGCCTTCTGCGCCAGAGCCTGCGCCGATTCCACCAGGGCGTCCTGTTCGTCGGGGCTGGCTTTGGCGGCCTTGGAGGCTGCGTGCTCGGCTGCCTCCTTGGCCATTTGGGCAGTTACCTGTGCTTCCACGATGGCCGGCGTGGCGGCCTCCACCAGATGCTTCTCCGCGTCGTAGAGCGGATCGGTGAGCAACGAGAACACTGCGGACTTCCGGTTCGCCGGGGGTAGCGCCACCGCCACATACAGGTTCGTCGGCTCTTTCCACGCCCCGCGAACATGGACTTCACTGCGGCCACCGGCCGCGGTCGCCAGGACCGACAGCGCCAGGCTGCCCGCCAGGTCGGCCGGGGTCTGCGTCTCCTCGGCGACGGCCGCGACGAAGTCACGCAGCCATCCGGGCAGAGCATGAACGGGGAAATCCGCCAACGCCCGTTGCCCCTTGAGGGGAATGGGGTCGTCCCACACGGCGGGCATGGGAGCGGCCCGGAGGTCGAGCTGAGACAGTCTGGCCCACATGTCCGTGCCGTCCAAAGGCTGGGTGGTCATGCCGCATTCCTCCTCTCAGTGCGCAGTGGGCAGGTCTTGGCGCGGTGGTGCTCCCAGTCCGCGACGAGCCGTTGGACGGCGGCTCGGCCTCGGACTTCTCGGTCGTAGGTGCCGCAGCGGCAGATGGCGGTGGCGCGGGTAAGGGCGTTCCGCTGCGGTGGGGCGATGATGTGCAGCCCGAACAGGGCCTGCTCCGGGGGACGGTGGGTGGTCGGGTGCGGGTCAGGACTTTTAAGGGACGCCCTTCGGGCGGCGCCCTTCTGGCCGCTCACGCCAGACGGCGGTTGGTCTGTGGCGGCGGGGTTTGGTGCGTTGGTGGTCACGCGGCCCTCCGCATGGTGCTGGCCAGGCCGCGGGTGACGGCGCGTTGGGCGTAGGGCTCGGGGACGCCGACGGAGACGGCCGCGTCTACGACCTTCTTGCTGAGGGCTTCCAGGTCGCAGGGGCCGGGGCAGTCGGTGTGCTGGGCGGCCAGGAACGACGCCACCGCGTACGCCTTTGATCCGGCGCCGGACTCGGTGCAGCTGAGGACCATAGCGAGTCCGCGTTCGAGGCCGGTGAGGACGTAGCGCGCGGTGTGGCGGCAGCCGGTGGCGACGGTGCGGTCCCAGGTGGCGCGCTCAGGGGTGGAAGAGACCACCCCCGCCCCGCGGCGGTCGGGGGTGGGGGTGGTCTCTTCCTTCACGACCAGGGCGCGGACGGCCGGAGGCAGGTCGGTCATGGTTCCGGTGCCGGGGCCGAGCCAACGGGCGTAGACCATGGCGGACTTGATGTCGACGCCGGGCCGCACCTTGTTGGCGGAGGGCATGGTGCCGCGGTAGATCCAGTGCTGGCCGCGCCCGGTGAGCACGGTCCTGGTGGCGGGCAGGTGCTCGTGGGCCCAGATGACGGCGTCGAGGTCGTCGAGGTCGACTACGGTCAAGCCGGCGCCGGCCGGATGGTAGGCAACCGCGGCTGCTTGCTGCCATGCCGGGGCCCACGCTGCGGAGGTGAGGACGGCCGGGTCGGTGGTGGCGGCGGCCCAGGCGTGGCACGGGAGCGGGCAGTGGCAGGGGCCAGCGGCCTTCATGTGGGGCCGGTCCCCGCAGGCGCTCTTCTCGCAGGCCGGGCAGTTGCCGAAGGGGCGTTTGCCTCGGCTCAGGGGGAGAACCGGTACGCCGGCGGCGGCCAGAGCCAAGGCGGTGTGTCGAATGTCGGGGGGTTGGGTCATGCTGGAGGTCTCCAGTTCTGATGAATGGTGCTGGAAGCCAGGGCGGCCCGGTTCTTTGGCGAGATGCGCGGGCCGCCCTGGGCGTAGCTAGGCGGCGGTGTCGACGTCGCCGCGGCGGGTGAAGGTGGAGTGCTGGCCTGGGGTGATGAGCCCTGCGTCGCGCCATGCGTCCAGCAGGTCAGGGCCTTCGTGGGCGGCGCAGGAGGAGCACAGTCGCCCGGCCGGCACCGAGCCCGCGCCCTGGGCTTTGGGGGGTTTGCGTCCCCACTTGCACGCCGGGATCCCTGCCGCCTCAACCTCTCCCTCCAGCGCCCGCAGCCGCTCGGCGACCTCGGGGTAGAAGAAGGCGATCTCGTCGAGTTCACCCGGCTTGGCAAAGCTGCCGCAAAGGCATTCGCCGGACATGTGCAGGTGCTCGGTGACCTCGTTCAACGGCAGCGCGTTCGGGGTGCACAGGCGGTGCTGAGCGTGCTCGTGGTCTTGTTGGCAGCGGTGGCGGGCGCGGTATTCGCGCATGTGCGCATCGGTCCAGTGGACCAGGGGAGAGACCCAGATGATCGCGCCGTCTGCGTCGATGGCCTCAGCGTTGCGGAATCGGCGTTCGGTCTCGGCCCAGCGCATGCCGCCGAGGTAGATGACCTTCTTGGTGCGGCCTTCGGTGCCGACGATGGAGCGGCGAAAGCGCATGAGTGGTTCGTCTTTGAGGTGCCGGTACATCACCTTGTGCCCGGCTGGGCCGGGGAAGCCCTTCCATACGGGGCGGATGCCCTTGTTGGGGCCGACTGTGGCGATGACGCGTCCGCGGACGAGGTCTTCGTAGCGGTTCTTGGGACGGAGTTCGTGGAGAGTGTCGCCCCAGGCGGTGGCGACGTCGCGGACGTACTGCGTGGTGCCGGGGATGCCGGTGCCGGTGTTGACGTGGAGGACGGCGTTGTACCGGCCGCGTAGGAGGTGGCCGACGATGGCGGAGTCGTTGCCGCCGGAGGAGAGCCAGTACGTGCCCACGATCGGATACAAGGCCAGGGCCTGGTTGAGGATTTGATGGCTGCGGACGATGGCCTCGTCCAGCGTCCGCGGAACGTGCTCTTCTTGGCCGGCTTTCGGGGGGCGTTTGGCGAGTTGATCGGGCATACCGGGGAACATGTCCTGCCCGTCTCGGGCCGGGCGTTTGGTGTTGCGTGAGCTCACGAGTCACCTCGCTGAAGGGATGAAAAGAGCCCGGCCAGGGCAGCCGGGCTCGGGTATGGCGTGAGGTGGATGGGCTGATTAGAACGGCGGCTTATCGTCGGGGGCTGGTCCCACGGGGGCCGTGCCGCTCGTGGACCACGGCCCGTTGTCGGCCGGAGTCGGGTTGCTGCGCTGGGCACGCTGGACGGTGGCGGTGGCGAACTGCAGGCTGGGGCCGATGTCGTCGACTTCGACGGCGAGCATCGAGCGGTTCTCGCCCTGGTCGGTCTTCCAGTTGTGCTGGCGGATACGGCCGGAGAGAACGACGCGGGAGCCCTTGGCGAGGCTGTCGGCGACGTGCTCGGCCAGCTGCCGCCAGGCCGCGCAGCGGAAGAACGCGGCGGTGCCGTCCTTCCACTGCGCGGACTCCTTGTCGTAGGTGCGCGGGGTGGAGGCGACGGTGAACTTCACCAGCGCGGCACCGGAGTTGGTGAACTTCAGCTCGGGGTCGGCGGTGAGGTTGCCGATGATGGTGATCGGGGTTTCGCCCATGGCCATGAGAGATCTCCTGGGTGTCAGTCGCAGGTGCAGTCGGGGCGTTGGCTGGAGCCGTCGGCTCCGCAGCCGCAGCAGTGCGCGTAGGGGTAGGGCTCGCTGTCGTCGCTCGGCGCGCACAGCTCGCAGTCGATGAAGTCGTCGTCCTCGTACATGGGTTGCTCCTTAGCGGTGGTCAGTCGTTGAGCAGGCCGCTCTGCGCGGTGACGGCGTGGAGGATGTCGGCGTGGTCGAACGCCAGCGGCGGCAGGGCAGAAAGGGGCCACCAGCGGGCGGATCGGGCGTCGTCGCCGGCGACGATGGGAGTGTCAGCGGGGACGGCGGCGAGGTACGCGACGGTGATGTACCTGCCGCGCGGGTCGCGGTCGGGGCGGTCGAAGACGCCGATCTGGCGAAGGTCGCCGGCGGCCACCTGTACGCCGGTCTCTTCCGCCAGCTCGCGGGCGGCGGCTGCGCGGCTGGTTTCCCCAGCATCGACGTGGCCACCGGGAAGGGCCCATGCGCCCTCGTGCGGCGGCCAGCCTCGCTCGATCAGCAGGACGCGGCCTGTGTTGATGGCCACCACGTCGGCGGTGTACCGGATGGTCTCGAAGGTCTCACTCATGCGGGGTTCCTAGCGGTGGTTGATGGTGCCGTTGGCCCGGCCGAACAGGCCGGTGGCGGTGATGTGTTGGGTGACGTGCGGGCGCTGCATCTCTCGCTGTGCGGCGGTGATGCGGGCCCGGATACGGCCGATGGCAGCCGCGGCGACTGCTCCGCCGGCGGCGATGGCGGCGACGGTGGACCACAGGACGTGGCTGACGGCGAGGAGTCCGGGGGCCGCGGCGGAAAGCCCTACCGCGGTGATGGCGATGCCGCCGCCGACCGTCGGTGCCAGCAGTGCAGTTGCTTTGGCCCAGGCCGGGATCGGCTGAGCGGCCGGGGCCACGAGTGCTGTGGGCGGGGGTGGTGGAGTGGGGCTGGTGCTGTAGGCCAGGGCTCTTTCGCCGGTCGGGAGGATGACCTCCTGGACGCCGGGTGGGATCTCGTGGGGCGGCAGGGTGGGGTGTTGGGGGTGCACGGTGTCTCCTCCAGCCCGGCGGCCGGGTGTTAGGTGGTGAGGTGGGTGAGGGCCTGGACGATGGCGTGGCAGGCGGTGTTGATGGGCTTGCTGGCGCCGGTGCTGGCGATGAAGAAGCCGAAGAGGAACAGCGCGGTCGCGGAGCCGAGTTGGACGTAGCGGACGCGTATGAGGACGAGGCTGATGAGTCCGAAGAGGACTGCGGCGGAGATCGTGACGGCCATGAACGGTGCCTCCGTTTCGTGCAGTGAGCCCCGGACCGTAGGGTGGTCCGGGGCTCACTGGTGGTTACGTTGTGTGCTTGTAGTGCGCTTGTTGTCGCTACAAGCGACAACAAGGAAAAGGGGTGGTTGGGCGGGGGGCGTGGTGGGTTGGAGGGGGGTGTGCTTGTTGTCGCTACAAGCGACAACAAGCAGTTTTGGTGACTCTTAGTTGTCGTGGGCGTTGCTGCGGTGGACGTAGTACGCCTGGGTTCCGGTGCCCATCTGGCGGACCTCGGCGGAGGCGACCCAGCGGCGGAGCCAGCCGGAGATGGTGGTGCGGTGGGTGCCGTAGCCGAGGGCTTTGAGGTCGGCTTCCATGCGGGAGGGGCCGGTGCCCTCGGGCCCTGCGTCCAGCAGTAGGCGCATCGCCGCGTCCTGCGCTGACGGCATCGGCGCCGCGGGCTGTTGGGCGCCGGCAGGTGGTTCCTCGGCACCGCCCGACTGTTCGGCGCTCGCCGGGCCCGGGGGCTCCTTCGGCGGAGTGGTGGGGGTGTCGTCGGTGTTGTCGACGACGAGCCGTAGCTTCTTCCCCGGCTCAGGCTCCGGATCCGGGGGAGAAGTCGGTTCTGGGGGCGTCGGTGTGTCCTCGGGCTTGGGTACGGTGTTGCTGCGGTGGGGGAAGAGGCGGGTCCACTCGGCGCTGCCGGGGGTGATGCCGGTGCCGGGTCCGCCGGGGGTGGCTCCGGTGGTCGGATTCTTCGTCAGGTTCGGGGTGTTGGTGGTGGGGACGGCGATGACGGGGATGTCGGTGTAGGGGCGGGTGACGTCGTGGAGGGTCTCGCCTTCGTAGAGGTGGGGGAGGACGCGGGCCCAGCGGGAGGGGTAGTAGCGGCCGTGGGGGACGCTGCGGGAGATCTCGTCGAGTTCGGGGCGGCGGGCGGAGCAGGCGGCGGCGATCTGGTCGATGCGGTCGGGGGTGAGGTTGAAGGCTTTGAAGGGGCGGGGTTTGGTGGAGTTGTAGGCGTTGAAGCCGCAGCCGGGCCAGGGGGCGTCGGCGGGGTCGACCTGCTGGAATCCGGAGAAGAGGTAGCTCAGTTCCTCGGGGTCGGTGACGTACATGCCCCAGCGCCACTTGGCGCGCTTCTTGACCGGGACGGGGATGGAGTCGCTGGTGGCCCGCAGTGAGGAGACCTTGACGCGGACGCGGACGGCGCGGCCGGTGTTCATGATGGTTTCGATCTGCTGCTTGATGTCGCGCGGCTGGTCGGCGGTCTCGTCGACCACGATGATGATGGCGGGGACGTCGGCGCGGGCGGGGAGCTTGGTGTCGTTGGCCTGGCGCATGAGCTTTTGGTAGCGGCGCTTGCGGACTTCGATGATCTGCAGGGCCATGGTGAGCATGGCCCGGGTTTCGTCCAGGGTGTGGGCGGTCCAGTCGATGACGGGGCGCTTGTGGGTGCCCTCGATGGCCCAGGAGGTCAGCCACGGCAGGGACAGGCCGGCTCCGGTGGTGTCGATGTGCCACACCAGAGCGTCGATGGTGCGGATGAGTTGGGCGTTGATGGTGTTGAGGGTGGTGGTCTTGCCCGAGCCGGTGTCGCCGATGCCCAGCCCGCACTGGAACGCCAAAGAGCCCAGGGCGGGGGTGCCGTCGCGGTGGAGGCCGATGGCGAACTCGTCGTCGATGCTGGTCGGCGACAGATCCAGCGGGAATTCGATCTTCTGCTGCATGACGTTGGTGGTGGACACGCGGATGATGGCGGTGCCCTTGCGTCGTCCGCCGGCGACCTCGACGCCGCAGCCCTCGTTCAGGCGCAGGTCGGAGCCAAGGGCGTCCTCGAACCGCTTGAGTTGGCCCCAGGTGGCGCCGCCGGGCAGGTCGGCCTCGACGGTGTAGCCGGTGTTCATCTGCCAGAGCTGGATTGCGACGATCTTGCAGCCGTCGAGCTTGGCGATGCGGGCCAGCCGGTCCTTCCACTGCGCGCCCCACGCATCGTGCTGTTCCTGCCGCTCAGCTTCTTCGGCTGCGCGGGCGGCGGCGGTGCGGCGGAGCTTCTCCGCGCTCTCGTAGCGGCCGACGGCGCTCCAGGACAGGCGGCCGATCAGGGCGCCGCCGGCGAGGGTGGCCAGGGTGGGAAGGGACCAGGGCGGGCCGCCGGCGGCGGCCCAGGAGGACCAGCCGCCGGCCGCCAGCCACAGCCCGGCTCGATAGGTGAGGGTGCCGCCGAGCCGGCCGCGGCGGGCGCCGTCCAGGGCGGTGCCGAGCGCGCCGCCGGCGGCGATGGCCATGTCCCACATCGGGTGGATCCCCGAGACGTAGGTCAGGGAGGAGGCCGCCAGCGTCGAGGTGACGGCGGTGGCGGTGGCGGTGTTGAGGGTGTGGCGGCCCTGCCAGTCGAGGTCAGGCACGCGCTGCTCCGTTCCTGGGGACGGCCCACATCTGCTCGTTGGGGCGGGGGTTTTCGTTGTGGTCGATGTCTTCGGCGTGCAGGCGGCGGAAGGCCGGTTGCAGCTCCATGGCGGCGGAGACGGCCTTGCGCAGGCCGTGGACGACGTCGGCGACCATCTCGGCGATGCAGGGATCGACCGGGTAGGTGTCCGCCGACCGCGTCGCTAGCGACGTCACCGCCTGGGCCAGGTGCTCCAACCCGATGGGGACGCCCTCGTATTCGGCGCCGATGGCCATGGCGGGGCTGTCGCCGGTGCCCTCGGGGGACCAGATTTGGTAGACGCCGCGGACCTCCTCCGCGGCGGTGGCGAGGACGGAGGCGGTGGCCCACAGGGCGCCGTCGCCGTCGATGCTGCCGACGTTCCACCAGTGCTCGTTGACCCGCGGGTTCTCCAGCCGCATCAGGTCGTGGTCGTGGACGGTGCGGAAGGTCGGTTCGATCTCGTCGGCGTAGGCGGCGGTGGCTTCAAGGACCTGGGAGACCTGGGCGACGCCCTCGGTCATCGCCGGATCCATCGGGTAGATGGTCGCGGAGTTCTCCGCCAGCGCCATCACCGCGTCGTTGACGTGCCGGATGGCATCCGGCAGGCCCTTGTACTCGGCGGCGACCGCGGCCATGGACGGCGCCTCATAGGCCGCGTAGGCGTTGGCAACCTCCTGCGCGGAGGTGGCGAAGACGCTCACGTGTGCTCCCTTCATCGTGGATTCCTCGGTCAGCGGCCCGGCGTCGGTGCCGGGGTCGTCGCAGACGTGGCCGACGTGCTCGCGCGCATCGGCGGTGATCGGCTCTGCCATGTCGGTCAGTTGGGAGTTCAGGCGGCGTCGGGAGGCGTTGGCGACCTTGCCGTAGACCTTGCGCCAGACCCGGCCCGGCCACGACATCCCGGTGTTGGTGAAGCGGAAGCGCTTGCTGAGGGCGGCGGGGACGTTGGCGGCGGCGCCGACGAGCAGCGAGAGGGGCATCACCGCCAGCGCCGCGATGGTCGCGAAGAACACCGCAGCCGCCAGCCGCAACAGGTGCCGCAGGTGCGCGTAGCCGCGGCGCCGCAGTGTCTTGGTCGAGTGCCAGACCCCCGAGAGCTTCGACTTCAACCACCCCGTGGCCTTCGCTCCCCAGCCGCGCAGCCACTCAACCGCCCGGCCCCACCAGCCACGCACCCGGTCACCGACCGCGTGCCGGGCCCGCGCCAGGCGGCCCCGCGCTGCCTCCACCGTCGACCGCCCCGGACCGCGGCCACGCAACGACCCAACGGACGCACCACCGGCTCGACCGACACCGGGCGAACCAGCACCCGAACGCCCACCGCGCCCCAGCCCCAACGGGCCGCCGCCGCGGGGAGCGTGGGTGGAGCGGCGGGGCGCGCCGAGTCCCGTCGACCGGTTGCGTGCCGGCGATGCCGCTGCCAGGGCGGACCTGCTGCCAGGGCCCTTGGTCAGGTTCACCGGCGACCGCCCAGCGGAGCCAAGGCCACCGGACCGCTGCGGGCCCAGCCGGGTCGAGGCAGCACCGGGACGCCCAGCTCCGGCACCCGGGCCGCCGCCCATACCGCGGCGTGCGGCCGGACCGCGACCAAACAGCCCTCCGGAGCGGCCCGCCGGCCCGGCGCCAACACCGTGGCGCCCAGCAGGACTTGTGCCATACCGGCCCCGGCGGAACCCGAACCCTCCTTGGCCCGCGCCGGCCGCCCCGGCGGCAGCCGCGCCGCGGCGAGTAACGGCACGTCCTCGGCCACGGCCAGCGCCCATCGTGGTCGCAGCCGCCGCACGGCGCTGGGCAGTGGTGCGGGACGACCGCGCCGCGGCCAGCCCCAACGCGCCCACACCGGCCGCAGCCACCCCACCAGCCACCACCCCGGCCACGGGGCCCGCGGCACTGAGCGCACCGCACACCCCGACCGTGGAGAGGTTCACGGCATTGGCCAACAACGGCACCGCCGCCAACCCGCCGGACTCCGGCGGGTCTTGCTCCTCCTCGTCTTCGTCGTCCTCGGGCTGCTCCGGCCCGCTCAGGTCGTAGTCCTCCTCCGGCCCCGGAGCCGGCAGGTCCGCAACTCCCCCGGCCGGCTCCTGCTGCGGGAGAACCTGCGGCGGGTTTGTCGCTGGTGGGGGTGTGATCTCGTCGGTTTTCGCTGTGGTCGTGTTGGCGTGCGCCATGCTGGAGGTACTCCTCTCACGGAGTGCGAAGGCGCCCCCGGCCAGGCCCTGAGAAAGCGGGCCGGGGGCGCCATCAGCGAACGGCTAGAGCGCGTTGCGCTCGAAGGAGAAGTGCGAGATCGAAAGCGCCCAGGTGCCCATGTGCTCGGCCAGCAGCCCAAGGACGTACTGGAAGGCGCTCTCCCGCGTGGACCTCGGGTAGTTCAGGTCGAGGTCGACGACGCCGGAGACCAGCCCGAACGCACCGTCACGGGTGGTGCCGGACATGGCGTAGCGGAAGGACACCGGCCTGGTGCCCCGGCCCGTGGCCGGGGTGTCCTCGTGGGTCATGGCGGCTCCTCAGCTCAGGTCGAGGCAGTCGGGGATCTCGCCGGCGCGCAGTTCGCCGGCGATGTGGCGGTACTCGCGGGCGTTGCTGCGGGCGATGGCGGCGGCTCGGGAGGCAACGCCCTGGGTGTAGGCGTCGAGGTTGGGGTCCTTGGCAGCACGTTCACCGTCGAGGGCGGCGGCGTCAGCGCGCTTAGCCTCCCCCTCGAAGCCGTCGGCTTCCTCGTTCAGGCGGGCGCGCGAGAAGAACGACATGCGGAAACTCCTTGTGGAACAGATGAGTTGGACCAGACGAGATCGAGGCGGCTGCTAGGACTTCTTGCCGTGCTTGCCGGTGAGGTTGATACGGACGCGGGACTGCGGCTGGCCCTTGACGGGCTCGGCCTCCGGCTTCGGGGCCTTGCCGGTGAGGTTGATGCGAACGCGGGACGTGCTCATGGCTTTGGCTCCTTCAGCTTTCAGGCGCGGTAGAGGTGGGTGGGGTGCTCGGCGGCGGTCTCCTGCCAGCGACGGCTCTCCGCGGCGTCGCTGTGTCGGACGCGCACGGTGAAGGCGCAGTCCGGCTCCGGGCAGCGGTAGGTGGTCGTGTCGAACGCCTTGATCAGGGCCTCGACGAACCACACGGTCGAAGCGAGCCAGGCCAGCGCACACGAGACGAGCAGCGACAGCGGCACGTGGTAGGCGGCCAGTTGGGAGCCGAGGACGATGGCGTTGATCATCCCCAGCACCACGCTGAGGCTCTGCACAAGGCGTTTGGCGGTCTTGCGATCCATGACAGTCTCCGATCAGGCGGCGAGTACAGGTGACTTGGCGCAGGTCAGGCAGGTGCCCAGAGACGTGGGAACGGTGTATCCGGCATCGCGTCGGCAGCAGGGGCACCGGCGGCGGGCGGCCAACGCCCGCTCCAACGCGGCCCACTTGGCCGGTGTCATCGGCCGGACGGGGAGGGCGAGGGAGATGCAGTAGAGGTAGGCGGCCCGCACACCGCGAGTGCGGCGGGAGCGCCACAGGATTTGAGCGGCGACGGGCTGGCCGCCAGGCCGCAGTCCGCGAGCGCGGAGCTGTCGGCGGGTGGCCAGCCCGTCGGGGGCGAGGTGGTAGGGGTAGGTAGGGATGCCATAGCGGGTCCCGTCCAGGTCCCAGAACCTCGGATGCGACATCAGGGGCGGCCGGGGCGCGCCATGGCGCGGCACCGCTCGGCGTGGGCTTGGGCGGCTCGCTGGAGGATGGGCAGGACTTCGGTGACCTTCCGCTCCACCTCCTCGGGGCTGTCGGTGTAGAACACCTCGGGGCTCATGCGGTCCTGCCACGGGCACCGCTCGCCGCCGCACATGGCCGTGAGGCGGCCGTTGGCGTAGCGGAGATCGATGGTGGCGCCGGCGACGGTGAGGTAGCGGGCGAGAACGCCCTCGAGCCAGACGGTCTGCGTGCTGGCGGTGATGGTCATGTGCGTCTCCTAGACGGTGGCGGGGTGGCCGTTGACGGCGTGGTGCGTGGCGGCGCGCGGTTGGTGCGCGGCGATCTGCGCGGCGCGCGCGGCACGGAAGTCCCGCAGCCAGTTGCGGGCGTTGCCGCCGTCGACGCCGAAGCGGGCGGCCAGTTCCGCGGCGGTCGGCTCGACTTGGCCGTTGCTGGTGGTCAGGGTGTGCAGGTAGTGCTCCCAGCCCTGCTGCTTGGCCTCCGACCGGAACACCGTCCCCTCACCCGTGAGAGCGGCTTCGGGGGCTTGGGCGCCGTAGGCGGCCAGATCGCCGCGCAGCCGGTCGTGGAGGGCGGTGGCCTCCTGGATGTGCCGGTTGACCTCCTCCAACGCCCGCTGGCGCCCCTGGGCGAGGTCTTCGGCTTCACGGCAGTGCGCGGCCAGTTGATCCAAGTGCCGCTGGTGCTCGGCGAGGGCGTCCTGAGCCTGCTTCTGGGCGTTCTCAGCCTCGGACTTCAGGCGGTCGGCCTCGGCAGTGGCGGCGGTGACGATGGCTTCCGCGCGCTGCCGCGCGTCCTGTTCGGCCTGCCGCGCGTCCGCCGCGCGCTGCCGCGCAGCCTCCACCGCTTCGGCCACACCATCTTGATCCTTGAGGATCGCGTCGCGCGCGGCCTCGACCTCCTCCAGCTCCCGCCGCGCGGACTCCAGTTGCTCTGTTGCGTGGTGCCGCGCGTCTTCCGCGCGCTGCCGCGCGTCCTCGGCGTCGCGCCGCGCGCTCTCCGCGCGCCGCCGCGCAGCCTCGGCCTCCTCGGCGAGCGCGGAGGCTTCTATCCGATCCGCGGCAGCCGTGATGGACATGTCCTCGATCTTGGTCAACACCGCTTGCGGGTCGGAGTAGTTGAGGTTCGCCAGATCCTCCGCGCCGGTCAGGGTGGCCATCCGCCGTGCCATCGCCAGCACCTGGGCTCGGTCGGTGGCAACGTCGGCCCGGTCCAGGCACCGTTGTGCCCGGCTGCGCAGTCGCTCCCGCCGGCGCCCGGCCCGCCACCTGGCCCACCGCCCGGCCGGAGCCGGGGCGGCCAAGGCGAGACGGAACCGGTACAGCCGCAGCGCCGCGCGCTGCGCGAGAGCGGCGCGGGCGATGGCCGAGGACGACGAGCGCGCGTCCAGGCCCAGCAGGGCGAAGATCGCCGACCAGGTGTGCTGCCACAGCAGCATCACCAGCCGCGCCGGACCCGGCCGGACGTCGGTGTCGTCCGGGTCGGGAGTGTGCAGCTTGCTTCGTAGCTGGAGTTCGACCAGCCACGCGGCCAGCGCCGGGATGGCAGCCAGGACCGGCCGAACCCACCAGTTCGGGGCGTGGACGGCGTTCATGGCTCCGGAGAAGGCCACCAACGTCCAGGCGGTGCGGTGCATCAAGCGCAGCTCGCGCGTCCAGCCGACCTCGGGGTCGGCAGTGCGGTAGAGCATCACCAGCAGCACCATCTCGGCCGCGTCGAACACCCCGATGAACGCCACCGCCAGCAATTTCGGCAGGTGCGCTGTCTCGGTCGCGAAACCCCACAGGCCGAAGACGGAGACGGCGACACCGCCGAGCGCCACCACGGCCTGGGGGCCGATCCCGGACAGCCACGCCGAGCGCCGCAGCCGCCCAACGCCCCACATCGCCCCCGCCGCCGCGAGCAACGCACCCAGCAGCGGGGCGGCCCAGGACACCCACCCCGGGGCACCCGGGAGCAGGGCTGTCAGTTGGGGAATCATCCGGCACCACCGCCGTCCTCGACAGCGAAGTCGGCCAGCGGGGCTGTGCGCCACTCGACCTCGGACGCCGGCTTGCTGCTCGCGAGCCTCCAACCACTGTCGGGGGCACCGAGGGAATGGGCATGCCGCCGGGCAGCCTCCGGGGTCGGGTGGACGCTCACCAGGCGGCCATAGTGCAGCAGGACGACGGCCCCGCAGATGGTGTCGAGCTCCGCCTCCAGCATCTTCATCTGCTGCGCCTGCTCGGCCGCCATCTCGTGTGCGGCCTTCAGCTCTGCCCGCGCGGACTCCAGCGCCACGTGCAGGTCCACGGCCTCAGTGCGGGCCGCCTCGGCAGCGTCTTCCGCCGACACCGTCCTGGCGGTCAGGGCACACAGCGACCGCACGTAGCAGGCTGCTCCCTGGTCCGCGGCTTCCTCGGCCTGCCGGGCGCGCATGCGGGCAGCCTCGATCGCCTGCTCAAGGCCGGCCAGGTGAGCTTGGGTCACGATGCGAATCACGGTGCCTCCTTCAGGCGGACCGGGATGGTGGCGAGCAGGCACACGGGGCTGGACGGGTCGTCGGCCAGTTCGCTGTACTCGATCCACTCCCACTCGGCGTCGGCCGCCACCTCGTAGCCGAGTTCGGCGAGCGCCTCGGCGCGTTCGACCGGCGTGGGAATCGGCTCGGTGCGGCCCCACTTATGCTCGGGCCAGGTGGCCACGTCGAGCTGCACCACGTACACGTGCCAGCCGTCGTCCGCGGGCGACATCTGGGCGGTGAAAAGGTCCGTCACCGGGCCACCTCCGCGCCCCGTCGGCCTGCGCGACGACCGTTGACGGTGGGCAGAGCCGGTTCGCTACCGGCGATGACGAAGCCGCCTCCGGCCTGCTTGGCCGCGTACATGGCCTCATCAGCCCCACGCATCAGCCGCTCCAGCGGCGGCACGAGCTCGTTCTCGACCAGCGCGGCGCCGATCGACGCACCGACCGACACACGCTGGCCGTTGAAGTCGAACGGCGCGCACAACGCCTCGTGCAGGTTCGCCAGTTCGTAGGGCAGGTCGGTGGGGTGCTGCATCGGCAGAGCCAGAGCGAACTCATCCCCACCGAGCCGGGCCGCGCAGCCGTCCAGGACGGTCGCGGCGGTGCCCAGCGAGCGGGCCACAGCGGTCAGCGCCGCGTCGCCGGCGGCGTGGCCGTGGCGGTCGTTGAGGGCCTTGAAGCCGTCCAGGTCGATGACCAGCACCGCCGTGCCCGGCGCCAGCAGCCGCGGCGCTTGAATCTCGAAGAGGGCGCGGGTCGGCAGGAGAGTCAGCGGGTCTCGGCGGGCCGCCTCGATCCGGCGCCGCCACACGACGTTGTGGACGGCCCAGCCTAAGGCGACGGGGGTGGCGGACAGGGCCGCGATCGTGGCGCTCACGCCGCCACCCCAGGGGCCTCGTTGGCGCCCTTGTTGGCCAGGTCGCGGCGGGCGGCGAGCACCCGGCGCCGCGCACGGCGCAACTGGCGCTCGTCCAGCTCGGACGGGGTGCGGTCCAACAGGGCGATCTGGGCGTCCAGCAACGCGACTTCGGCCTGGATGAGAGGCATCTCGGCCTCGATCGCGGCCAGTTCGGCGGGGGTCGGCTCTCGGTCCTGCTCCGCCTGGGCGATTGCGGCCAGGACGCGTAGCGAGAGAATCTTCATGGGTCGTTTGCTCCTTGGACGGGTGGAACGGCCCTACAGCGGTCCCGGTGTTGGAGCACCGGGGCCGCGCGCCGTTGGAGGAAGGTGGTGGCCGTGGGGCGAGTAGCGCCTCACGGCGGGTTCTGGATGGTCAGCGGGAGACCCGGTGGCCGCCGGTGACGGTGTGGGTGTCCTTGTGGACGTTGGGGCCGCCGGTGATCCCGATCGAGCCGGAGACGCTGCGGGCGGTGAGGGTGCCGGAGGCGTTCTTGGTGGCGTGCAGCGTGATGGCGCCGGAGGTGGTCTCCAGACGGGCGTCGTGGCCGTCGTAGAGGCCAAGGTCGACGTGGCCGGAGACGGAGCGGACGTTGGCCTTCTCGGTGACGCGGCCGGCGGCGATGTAGCCGGAGGTGGTGTCAGCCTTCAGGCGACGAATGCCGTCGGCGTCCAGGACCCCGGAGACGGACCGGAACTCCACCTCCTCGACGTAGCCGCAGATGAGGGCGTCGGTGGAGGTGGAGACGATCGCGAGGGACGAGCCGGGCGGCAGCGTCACCTCGGCGCGGATCGAGCTGACCTTCTCCATCGTGGTCGTACCGCCGGTGATGACCTGGCCGTTGACGATGGTCACGCCCGTGACGTTGCCGTAGACGGTGCCCACACTCTGGAAGACCTGGCCATCGCGGACGGTATGGGTCATCGCGTTGCCGGGCAGCTCCGGGACCTGCACGGTCAGGGCCTGGCCGACCTGCCCGAAGTGGGCCCCCTTGATGGCGTCGACGGCCTTACCGGAGGAATCGTCGGTCCGCAGAGCCACGGTGGCGTACTTGGCGGCGTTATCGACCTGGACGTAGATGCTGCCCATCGGCACGTCCACACCGAGGACGACGGGGCCGGCGGTCTGCGAGGTGAAGGTGCGCTCAGTCATGTTCGGGTCTCTCCTGGTGAGTTGAGAGGTCAGACGGTGGCGATCAGGTCGGTTGGTCAGTGGGGGAGGCCGTGCTGGCACGACGAGCACGGCCAGCGGCCGGTCCCGTAGATGCGGATCGGCTGCACGGTCAGCCCGGCGGCGCGGGCTTCGGCCAGGCCCCGGGCGCAGTCGCCCAGCCAGCCGAACCCGTCGGCGTCGGTGATCTTGTAGCCCTTGCGCGACTTCATGAGCGGCGTTCCCTTCAGCAGATGTGAGTGGAGGTCGCGGACCCAGTGGTCCGCCGTGTCGCGCCGGCGGCAGTGATGAGCGCCGCGGTGTGGAGGGAAGGTGGCTGGGTGCCCCGGCTGGGAGTCGAACCCGGCCTGCGACCATCGGGGCTGTTGGACTGGTCAGATGTCAGCCGCGGCGAGCGCGAGTCCGATACGCAGGTGCTGCTCGGCTCGCCGTAGCAGGACCTGCTCGTCCTGGCGGTCGTCGGGGTAGAGGGCGTCGTCCAGGTCGCGGTGAGCGGCGGCGAAGGCGTTGTCGGCGGCCGTCCACCGCGCCTGATCGCAGGACTCCAGCGCCGAGCACAGGAGGACGTAGTCGCGGGCGGCGAGCACGGCCGTGGTCAACTCCCAAGCGGTGACCGGGGAGTGCTCCTCGCTCTCCCAAAGCCCCGCGAGAGCGGGGCCGTAGGCGTCGATAAGAGCCGCGAAGGTCGGCTCCTTGGCCGGCATCAAGTGCACGAGCGGGGTCCCTTCCAGTGGGCGCAGTCAGAGGGAGCCGCCGGGCTCCCTCTGCGGCAGCGGCGGCAGTTGATCGGTGGACTCGGGCGCACGGTCGTGCTGCGGCTCGGGCTCACTCACCGGCCCGCACCCCGCAGCGCCGCCGCCTGCCGCTCGGCCTCCTCGGCCGCCGCAGCGGCCTGCCGGGCCTCCTCCATGTGCTGCTCGCTCAGCGCATCGAGAGCAGCAGCAGCCTCCTTCTCGAAGGTCTCATTCACCGCGAACCACCCCCGGACCGTGTCGCGTTGTCCTGCCGGGCGCGGCGCAGGGCCTCGTCCGGCTGGCTCGGGTATTCGCGATCGTTCTGCGAAGTGCCGGGCGGGGGTGCGAAGATGAGCCTCAACACAGGGGTACCTCCAGCTAGGTGTGCCTGTGGCGGGTCTCGGGGATTGCGCCCCCGGGGCCCGCACCTGTTTGTGGTCTCTCGTCACGAGCGACCACAGCCCCCGGCACCATCCACCCCTGGGCGGAGGTGCCGAGGACTGTGAGCACTGGTGCTCAGGAGATGTTGGGCGCGGCTGGGCCGCGCGGTGGCCTGGTGAAGGGCCGTGGGCCTCATATGGACGCGGGCCGAGCTCGGTCCGGGGAGTCCCCTCCCGGACGTCATCGCACGCAATGTGGTGCCGCGTCGTTCTTTTACGTCGTGGGGTTGTCGGCCCTCCGTGCTTGCCATCAGCAATGAGCGCCTGGTTGGTACTGCACCAGGCCGCCCCTAACTGCTGGGCGTCTGACGGGTCATGGCACGTGCCGACTGCCACCACCAGGGGTGATGGCGCCGCACGACGGGTCTCCACTCACCTCCGGCCGGTGTCGTCACGGCCGGTGTCGCTGTGGTGGATCACGCTGTGGAGTTCTCAAACAACGACCGCTTCCTTCGATGCCGCTTTCGCAGCACCTCCGGGCGGCTTCGATACATGTAATACCTGTATCGCTCGGGGTGTCAAGCGTTCCTGGTCGGTCCCGCTTTCCCCTTGGTGTGCCTACAGATTGGCGCCAGAACGGCAGACGCCCCACCGCTCCCATGGACGGCTCAGGGCCGTCTCGCTAGGGTCGAAGACGTCCCAAGACGTCCCTGGGGGTGGGCGCATGGCAAACGAACGTCTCCGCGCGGCTCTTGCCGAGCGGGGGTTCACAGTGGAAGAGGTCGCAGAGCGACTGGGGGTGGCGCCCAAAACGGTGGAGCGCTGGATCACTCCAGGCCGGAAGCCCTACCGCAGGTTTCAGTACGCGCTCGCCTCACTGCTCAGGTGCGAGGTCTCGTTCTTGTGGGCCGACGAGCGCACGACCTCGGAGGTCGCTGCCGCAGGCGGCGCCGAGTTGGTGAGGCTCTACCCGCACCGGAACGTGGTGCCGAACGACCTTTGGCCTGCCCTCTACTCGAAGGCCAGCCAGCACTTCGACGTCCTGGTCTACTCGGGGTTCTGGCTCTCCGAAGACCCAGCGTTCCTACGTGTCGTCAAGGAGAAGGCGCGTAACGGCGTCCCCGTGCGGTTCATGCTCGGTTCTCCGGACAGTCCTGCCGTAGCTGTCCGGGGCGAAGACGAAGGCATCGGTTCGGCGATGGCCGCGAAGATTCGCAATGCGCTGTCCAACTACGACCGGGCTGGCTTCTTCGCCTTACCCAACGTCGAGTTCCGTCTTCACGACACCACCCTCTACAACTCGCTCTACCGAGCGGACAACGACCTTCTCGTCAACGGGCATGTCTACGGTGTCGGCGCCTACTTGGCACCCGTCATGCAGCTTCAGCGCGTACCTGGCGGCGAGTTGGTCGAGACATACATCGAGAGCATCGAGCGCGTGTGGCAGAGCGCCCGCCCGATCTCATCACCAACCGATTGCGCAGGTACCAACGCATGAGCCGCACCGACTACTACCGCGACCCCCACGCCCCTCGTGCCAACTCAGTCGTGCCTTCTGTCACCGCAGTGGTCCTGAACGAGGACGGCCACCTGCTGCTCATCCACAAGACCGACAACGACCTGTGGGCTCTCCCGGGGGGCGGCCACGACATCGGAGAGGCCATCAGAGACACGGTGGTGCGCGAAGTGAAGGAGGAGACGGGTATCGCCGTCGACGTGGAGGAGGTCGTCGGCCTCTACACGGACCCGCAGCACGTCATGGCGTACGACGACGGAGAGGTCCGGCAACAGTTCTCGATCTGCTTCCGCGCCCGGCTCATCGGAGGCTCCTTGCGCACCAGCAGCGAGTCAAAAGAGGTCCGCTGGGTTTCCCCAACGGACCTCGTTGACCTCGATATTCATCCGTCGATGCGCCTGCGCATCACGCATGGTCTGGACGAGACGCGGACCGCGCCTTACATCGGCTGACGAGCGCTGGCCTCCATCCGGGCCTCCACTCGGGCCGCGGCGGCGTAGATTTCCGGCGCAGCCCGCTGGATGAAGCGGCCGACGATTGTGTCGGGCCCATACCGGCGCACGATCTCGTCAAGCCGTTCGGGGGGCGTGGTCGGGTGCCCATCCGGTGTGGTCGTCATGTCGCAGAAGATCAGCGCGTCCACCAGCTCCGGACGCTCCAGTTCGAACTCTGCTTCCAGCTCAGCGCGAAGTCCCCTCTCTTCCGCCTCCAGCAAGGCGCAGGAGTGGTGAGCGACTAGCCGGACGACGCGGTCGTCCATCCCCTCCTGGTCCCGAAGGAACCGCGCTCCATCCAGTGGATGAAAGCCTGTGGAGGCGATCGTCGGCGAGTAGCCGATGTCATGCAGAATCGCCGCTGCCTCCATGAGCTTCACGTCCGGACCGAGGATGGAGTGGAGCGTCGCAGCGCACTGGGCAACTCCTTGAGAGTGGGCCCACCTGCGCGGGAGCGGTTCGGCGAGAAGCGTTTCGGAGAGCGCGTAGGCACGCTCGGTCAATCCCATAGCCAACCTAAGTCGTCGTGGATGTCGGGGCAGCGCGGACGGTGCGTCCCTTCCCGTGCGCAGTCTCCAGCAGTCCTTGCCCTTCCAACTGCGCAAGCGCCGACCGGAGTGCGGTCCTGGACACCCCGAACTGCTCGCAGAGCTTCGCCTCGGAGGGAAAGGGGTCCCCCGCGGCCAAGGGGGTTTCCGTGATGATCCCGATCAGCCGGTCTGCGAGCGGTCGCCGGTCACCGGTGCCGGCGACACCCCAGCCCGCGCCCGGTTCGGAGTAGATCAGGCCCTCTCCCTGGAGAGCTGTGAGAGCGCGCCGGATCGTCGTCCGAGAGACCCCGTGATCACGCATGAGTTGGGCCTCGGACGGCAGCCTTTCGGTGATACGCCGTTCTTTGATCATTCGGCGCAACTTGTCCGCGATCGCCAGGTAGGTGCCTCTCGGGCTAGCTCCGGGCATCCGACCTCCTCTTGGCCCACTACTTGTGCCGTACCGGACAAGGGTCGCACGGCTCAGCATTGCCATTGGAGTCGTGGCCTCCTGTGCAGGTTGAGTACGTCGGCGCGCGCGTCCAGGTGCGGCAAGCACGGCTGCTTCCGAGCGCAAGAGATCGCTCGCCACGCATGCTCGGAATCCTGTGTTCCGGTGAATGCGCGGTGACGCTGCTGCCGCAGTGCTCTCCCTGGTCAGAAACGCCCAGGTCAGGTACGGCAGCGCGTCGAACCGTTCGCGTCCCTTCTAAGCACTTGGCCGCAGGTTCGAGTCCTGCCGGGGGCGCCAGGCAAGGCCCTCCCATTGGGAGGGCCTTTTTCCTGGTCAGCAGGCATGTGACCACCAAGAAGGAAAGGCGCCGGACGCTCCCCTGACACTCCGGGCAACCACCGACGCTGCCCGGCCGCCTCCGGCCTTCGACGGGTGACTGTGTCGAATACGCGTCGAGGCGCCCAACACCCTCAGCCAATCGCACACCTCGGGGAGGGCCCCTTGACCTCCGCCCGACGTTTGAGATCTGGCAACTGCCCTTCAAGGCAGCCGGCTTAGACCGAGGACTACGACCTGGCTGCCCCGCTCCGGCAGCCGCCTCGGTGTCCTCACCGACTCCCCCTACGCTCGCGATATCGAGCTACGCGCCAGCAACTCTGCCGGCAGCGCCCCGTGCCGAGTTCGATCCCCTACGAACGGCTACCGGCAGCCTCTTGATAAAGAACACCTCTCCAAGCAGAGCTGTTCATGAGGTTGCATTTACCAGCCCAAATAAACGGGAGCTGGCGCCGAGCCACCAACAAACCACTGCCGAGTCACCACTCCACTCGACCAAATTGAGGAAGCCCAGAATCCTCTTTGCTCGATCCCAAGTGGCATAGCCGCAGTTGCCTTCCTGATGTCGGGAACCCACCTGCCGCTCGGCCGGCCGATCCCCCTTTCCGCTCCATCCCGCCACCCCTCCCCGGCACATCCGGCCCGACCCCACCACCACCGCACGCAGCCAGCGCTACGCCCCTCAGCGCACGCCCCAGCCCGGAAACCGCACCCCCCTGGGGCCCGGGCGGCAGATGCCGGCCTACGACCCCACGGCGCCACCTGAGCAGGCCGTCCAGGCCGTCACCACCGGCCCAAAGCTCCGGACCGACCACCACCACCGCTCAAACGAACCCGACGCCCCTGCCGACCTGCCGCACAGAATCGAAACCGATTAGCCAATCCACCGCCCCCAGATCCGCCACTCCCGCGCCGCCGCATGAAACGGCTCGCGGTGCCGCTCCCTCTGCCTCCAGCAGCCAGATACATCGATCTGCCCCATCTGGCCGAACTCATCAGAACGCCTGAACTCGCCGCCTGTGGAAACACCCCCGGCAACGGCGAGGAAACGCCGAATCCCCCCTCAAATCCCTTCCAACACAACCTCATTGCGCCGGACCTGATTCCCTTCCCCACAGGGTCGAGGAAAGCAAGGAGGCGTCGAGGCGCCCACAACTCACCCTACAGAGAAGGAAATTCAACCTCCGCCACACGTCACA
Organism: Streptomyces sp. NPDC057743; assembly: GCF_042798755.1. NCBI lineage: Bacteria > Bacillati > Actinomycetota > Actinomycetes > Kitasatosporales > Streptomycetaceae > Streptomyces > Streptomyces sp. NPDC057743. The sequence continues at coordinate 1,490 of NZ_JBHVJX010000038.1, read as the reverse complement.
CCACACAAACGGGCCGAACCACCACAGCAGAGCGCCAACCAGCAACAATGGCTTGAGCCTTGCCCGCCGCCAACTCCCGTTGTGCAGCGACTGCTACCTCACCATCTTTGGGCACGACCGATCGCGCCCCGCGGCTGTCTCGGGGAGCCGACCGACGTCATCGACCGCCTCGTTGGTGAACAGTGCCGCCCTGTGGGGCCGGGCAGTTGGCCGTCGTCAGTACAGCCGCCCTTATCGCCCACAACGAAGCAACCTTCGGCAGACGCCTAGGGAGAGGTCCCCGTCTCACGAACCGTGAGGTCTCCGGGCCAGGCCCGCCGCAGGCCCCCCTTCGCCTCACAGGCAGGGAGTGACTTGCTGCAGGCTCAGGCGTCGGCACGTGGGTCACCGTCCCGCCCAAGGCGGCCTGGCAACCCCACTTGGCAGCCGCCGTCTTCGCCGCCCCATGGTGATACGGGTGTAGCGGACCAGCTGCTCGGGAACCCCCAGGCCGACCCCGTCTCCGAGGCGGTGTTGCCTGGATGACGAGGCTCTCCTCGCCCCCATCGAGTGACTCCTGCGCCTTGCCGTCGAAGCCCTGGCACACTTTGCCGAGGTCGCGTCCCAGATCACCAGCAGACAACTAGCCGGGGTCAAGGGCGCCTTGAGCATCTGCCCTATACGGCCGACCAGTACCCCGTTCTTTCAGTCGCCCAGCCCGCCCCGCCCTGCTCTGCCAAACTCGTGAACATCCCGAAGGATCGTGGCTTCCGCACTTGAACGCCAGCAACTAGCCACCACGCTGCTCACCACGTTCGGCACGACTGTCCAACTCGCCCTCGCCCGCAACCGCGCCTCCGACGGCCGGATTGGGCAAGACGCACAGAGCTGCGGCCCCGATGGCAGCAGGAGAGGCAAGAGGACGGGGTACACAGGGCGAAAAGTGGAACTCGGCAGCTCCCAGATGACGGCACGCCAGGTCGAGACGCTGGTGAAGCACAGTGCTGAACTCAGAAGCGAGCTGGCGACGTTCGCCCCGAGTTCCCGGTTCACCCGACGGTTGGATGCCCTGCTCGACGGCCTCATCTACCAGGTCACTCCGACATCGGGCGAAGCGCCCTCGGGAAACTCCGCAAGGGACTCCTCGTCGCCGCCCAGGCCCTAGCTGGCCAACCGCAATTACTGCGCCGCGACCCCGAAATGCTGTGCAGGGCCTGGGAGATGCAAGCCGAAGCCCGCGGCGCGACTTCGTCGAGCTGCTCAGCACCGATCTGCTCATCGTCGACCCCGAAAAGGCACAGGACCGGCTGCGCGACCACCACCGCCAGGGGTAAGCCCTCACCGAACCAACAGTCGGCCCCGGTGGCCACAACTGCTGGGACACATCTCGGACTCCATGTCGCTGCCTAAAACTACCAACGCAAAGAAGCCCCGCTCCCCGAGTAAAACTCGGAGAACGAGGCTCCCCTCAAAAAAAGTTCGGCGGCGTCCTACTCTCCCACAGGGTCCCC
>NZ_JBHVJX010000037.1:0-77128 GCF_042798755.1 Streptomyces sp. NPDC057743 | reverse complement strand
GGGGACCGAGGGCGACGCCGGACCGGGTGCGGCGGCTGCCCCGCAGCCGGTGAGCGGCCCCGAACCGCCCTCCGACCGGGGACCACCGGCCCTATCCCACGCAGCCAGGCACCGCGGACGATGCGGGCATGGACTCGGAGAACGGCTTGCGGCCGTTGGATCGCCAGGAGTGCCTGCGCCGTCTGGCGCTGGTGCCCATCGGACGCGTGGTGTACACGCACGACGCGTTGCCCGCGGTCCTGCCGGTCAACTTCTCCCTGGACCAGGACCACGCCGTGGTGTTGCGGACGTCCGCCCTGTCGCGCCTGGCGCACGCCGTCGACGGGGCCGTGGTGGCCTTCGAGGCGGACTGGTTCGACGGGGCCGCACAGTCGGGGTGGAGCGTCAGCGTGATCGGACGGGCCGCGCTGGTCACCGACCCGAAGGAGCAGGAACACCTGCGGGAAGTCGGACTCCGCTCGTGGATGACGGTGGCGCGGGACGCCTTCATCAGGATCGCCCCCGAGCTGGTGACCGGACGCCTGCTGGAAGGGCATCCGCGAGGTGATGAGGAGCGGTGCGCGGCTCGGCTGGCCGATGTCCCATGACGCGGTGGCGAGTTGGAACCACCACCTGCGCCCTCGGCCCCCACCGCGCCGACCTCGTCGAAACGTACTGGCGCTGGGAACGGGACCCCGTTCTCCCGGTCGGCTACGGCCGCCAGGCACCCGAATCCTCACATCACGCACCGAGGGCATGACCCACCAACTCCGCTGCGAGAACCGGCCGTAGCACCCCTTGGAGCTGCCGCGCCGCGGCTGTCGGCCGTACACCCGAGTTGCTGCCCCGTGCCCCCACCGCCCCGACAGGCCCACGGACCTCGCCGTGCCTGCCCCGACGGACTGCCAGCCCGACGTGCCTGCGGACGCCGTTTGTCTTGCCGCGTCAGGAGACGGCCAAGGTTCCCAAGCGCCGCACGTGGGTGGTCGCGTGGGAGGGACCGGGCCACTGCGCGGGCGGGTCACGGGCCGCGTCGTGCTCACCCGTCGGGAGGCGCGAACGCTCGCATGGGGCTGAGGCTGCCCCAGCGTGCGGGAGGCCGCCGCTCCCGGAGGGAAGGGCCAGGGCATGACGTGGCTCGTAACGCTCCTCGGTGCCGCCCTCGTGATGGCCATTCTCCGGGACATGTTCCACACGATCTGGCACCCGACTCGCCACGGCGGCCTGAGCAGGCTGGTGATGACGGGCATGTGGCGCCTGTCCTCACGCCTGAGCGCACGGTGGCGTGCGGCCGGGCTCGCCGGCCCCCTGGGCATGGTCTGCGTCGTCGCGGTGTGGGCACTGACCGTGGCCCTGGGGTGGGCCGTGGTCTACTGGCCACACATGCCGGAGGGCTTCTCGTACTCCTCCGGCCTCGTTCCCGCCGAGCACGCGGGGCCGGATGACGCGCTGTACGTTTCCCTGGTCACGCTCGCCACCCTCGGCCTCGGGGACATCGCACCGGCCGCGGGCTGGCTGCGCGTCGTCGGCCCGATGGAGGCGCTCGTCGGTTTCGCCCTCCTGTCGGCGACCGTGGCCTGGATCCTTGGTATCTACCCCGCCCTGGCCCGCCGCCGCGCACTCGCGCTGCGCCTGGCCCACGTGCGCGGTGGAGTGACCTCCCAGGCACTCGACTCGCAAGGCGGCGCCGCCCTGCTGAACGGCCTGGCTTCGGCCGTCTCGGTCATCACGGTCGACTTCCTCCAGTACGCCGAGTCGTACTACTTCTACGACGGCGACGAGAACATCTCACTGCCCCGACAGATCCTTCACGCCGCCAGCCTCACGGAGCAGGCGATGAACTCCCACCATCCCGACGTTCGGCTCTCCGCCACGATGCTGCGCAGGGCACTGGACGACCTGGCCGCCATCTTGGACGAACTTTTCCTCCACACAGGGGCGACCACAGCCGGCGTCTTCGCCTCGTACGCCTTGGCTCACGGCGACCGTATGGGGCGTCCATGAAAGGAACCGGCCGCCACGCGCACTCGCGCCTGAGCCTTGGGAAGGCCACGTCTGTAGAGACGGGGTGTGCCTGGGTACAGTCGCCCGCGCGACGCCGCGTCGCCAGCCGCCCGCCGCGGTGGCACTTGCCCCGTGTCTACCTGCCCTCCGACGGCTGTTCGTGCGGTCTGCGGTGCGACAAACATCGGTGGCGGCGCGCCACACTGTCCGTGGTCGACTCTCGGGGGTCATACAGATGGGACCCCGTTGTCCCGCTTGTAGGAGTTGGATCCGTGCACCTTTCCCGTACGTTGCGCCGTCGCTGTGTCCTGACAGTCGTTGGAGCGGCAGCGGTCTTGGCCGTGGCCGCTTGCGGTGGGGCCGGTGGGAGCAAGGGCGGTACCAGTTCACCCACCCCTGTGTCCGGTTCGCCGAGCGCTGCCGCGTCCGCCTCCGCGGGGGCGCACAACCAGGCTGATGTCCGGTTCGCCCAGGAGATGACCCCCCATCACCGTCAGGCCGTCGTCATGGCGGACATGGCGCCCAGGCACGGTGCGTCCTCCGAAGTGAAGGCCCTGGCGGAGAAGATCAAGCAGGAGCAAACCCCGGAGATCGACACCATGTCGAACTGGTTGACCTCCTGGGGCGAACGGGTACCGCCGGAGCAGAGCGGCATGGGACCGGGGAGCCCGAGCGGGATGCCCGGCATGATGGGCGAGCGGCAGATGGACGAGCTCCGGAACACCAGGGGCACCAGCTTCGACAAGATGTTCCTGACGATGATGATCGAGCACCACCAGGGTGCGGTGAAGATGGCCGACACCGAGAAACAGCAGGGCTCCTACGGGCCGGCCAAGGACTTGGCAGGCAAGATCGCCACGACGCAGACGGCGCAGATCGCGCAGATGCGCAAGATGCTGGCCGGCAGCACACCCTGAGCCCGCCGCGCGCAATCGGCTCAGGCCGTGGATTGTGGCCCCCGCAGGTGTCGGAATGCGGTGCACCCCTCTCACCTGGGCATTGTCACGGTGGGTGAGGTAAGGCGTCACCCGATCGCCGCGTCGTGATGGCTCGGGGCGTCACTCGTTGGTGTGATGCCTTGGGGGGTTCTCCGGTCCGAGTGTGGAGGTCCGCATGATCCCTTTCTCGATGCGTGCCCTGACGACGCGCACCCTGTCGACGGGTGCCCTGGCCCTTGCGGTCAGTGTGCCCGCGGCTGCCGCCGCCGTGGTGGCCCCCGAGGCGGTTGCGGCGTTGCACGCGCAGACCCGTACCGATCTCGATGCGTCGATGCGGGGCGAGGCGTATGCCTACGCCACCTACTCCCTGTTCGCCGACCGGGCACGCGCCAAGGGCCTGCCGTCGGTGCGGCAACTGTTCCAGCGCACGGCCAAGGTGGAGTTGGGGGAGCACTTCGCTGAGGAGGCCAAGCTCAGTGGTCTGGCCGGCAGTGACGCGGCCAACCTGCAGGCGGCGCTGAAGGGCGAGGAGTACGAATCGCACTCGATGTACCCCACCTTCGCCAGGCAGGCCCGGCAGGACGGCGACAGTGCCGCCGCCAACCTCTTCGAGGAGATCGCCAAGGACGAGGCCGGCCATCACGCTGCGTTCGCCAAGGCGTTGGAGGTCGTCCGCACCGGCAAGGGCACCATCCCGGCGCCGCCCGGCGTCCAACCCGTGACCGTGCGGGAGGGGGCGCCCAAGGTCCGCGCGGCACGGACGAAGCAGAACCTCGACACGGCGCTGCATGGTGAGGCCATGGCCTCAGCCAAGTACACCCAGTTCGCCAAGGCCGCCGCCGCGCACGGCAACCAGGCGCTGGCCCGTCTGTTCACCGGCACCGCCGACGTCGAGCGGCGCGAACACTTCGCCGGCGAGGCGCAGTTGGCCGGCGTCGTCGGCTCCGCCCGCAAGAACCTCACCACCGCCGTCAACGGCGAACAGTACGAGTCCCGCATCATGTACCCCACCTACGCCCGCCAGGCCAAGGCGGCCGGCGACGCCAAGGCCGCGGAGCTCTTCGCGCACAACGCCAAGGACGAGGCCGGCCACGCCCGTGCCTTTGGCAACGCCCGCAACCAACTCCACTGACCCCACGGCCGCAGACGGCCGGGCGGGTCCTGTGCGCTCAGGGCCCGCCCGCGCCGTCGGTCAGCCCTGCTGGCCCAGGCGCCGCTGCACGGGCTGGTGCCATGCCGCCTTCGCGCCCGAATGCCCGGCGTCGTAGACGGTGTAGCCGGCGCCCGCCGCCACCCCCAACGTCACCAGCACCCCCAACAACCGCACCACGAGACGGGGGCCGGCGGACTCACGAGCCTCAGCTCCACCCTCAGGAGCGGAGGGTGTCCTGCTGCGGTAGACCCACCACAGCAGGACGCTCACCACCAACAGCCCCACCGTCCACGGCAACACCTGCTCACCCGCCTCGGCGTGCCGCTCCACCAGATCGTTCTCCCGCACGTGCTCCTCCAGCCACGTGCCCGAGCCCGTGGTGAACGGCACCAGGCCCACACAGACCAGCCCAAGCAGCGGCAGAACCAGGCCGAAGCGGCGCAACACCAAAGGCCAGACGGCGCAGGCCACCGCCGCCACCGCGGTCAGCGGCACCAGCACCACGACGAAGTGAGCGAACAACACGTGCGTGGGAATCCCGTCAAACAGCGAGGTCTGCACGGACCACCTCCTGGAAATCGCGAACGTCCGGGGCTCGGGGCAGGACGTGGTGAGAGGCATCCGTCGGGGCGGGGGACCGATCGCCCGGCAGGGCACCACCCGGCGGAAAAAGCGGCCGAAGACCCTGCCCGTGAAACCGGCGAAGACGGTGGCTGAACGCACCCTCCCCGCTCCGGTCACTGCACCTGACCGAGTCGAAAGGTACGGATGAACGTGCAACAGGCAAGGAAGCACGCCGATCACTGCCCCGGTCGCACCAACCACGAGGAGAGGGCACGCCGCGTTCACCGAGTCCCCTGCTGCCATCGGCCGCAGCACTGACCTGACGCCTCCACGTGCCATAGCCCTTCACATACGCGGCCACTATGGCGACGTGTTGAAGCGTCAACCAATCCAGATGGAGGTGCGATCAACGATGAGCCGATACGTGGTGGTCAACCCCGACGGCAACATGGACATCCGGGAAGCAGCTCTGCAGGAACTGCGGCAGATGGTGAATCCGTACGGCGGCGACACATCCGACTTCGTCATTCACCGTGCGTTCGGACCCAACGCGGGGATGCGTGGGCTCGTTGCGGACACGGCGGGACTGGCCAAGGACCGGTACCCCCCGAACCACCTGGCCGGTCGGCTGATCGACGCTCTGGGCGGGCCGGACCGCTACTGGTTCGGCAGCCTGGCCATCTGCGGCTATCGCCTGGGGATTGACGGAGAGCTCCTGCTGTGCGGGCTCAGCGACAGTCAGCGCCACCTCATCACACAGGTGTATTCAGCCGTCCACGAGCAGGCGTGACCGGTGTCCCGCGGATGGTTCGACCCCGCAGGGCCTCCCGTCACGGCACATACCGTCTGGAGACCGAGGGTGCTCCCTCTCCATGGACTCGCCCGCGTTCTCGGAGGCGGCTTGGTTAGCTAAGCGGGGAACGTGGACGCACGCTAGGACGGCGTTTCCGGTTGCCGAGGAGACGGGTGGGCCTACCAACGGTCCGTGAAGGCCGCCAATCAGCACTGATGCGGTGGGCCGGTCAGGACAGGCCATTGTTCTGAGCGGGATCGTCGAGCAGGTAGGCGATCTTGGGGCAAGGGCTGATCCTCCGGGGTCTCGGTCACGTCCCCGTCCTTCTGACGCGATCCCAGCGTGCAGCACTCCCACCGACGGTCGAGATGCCGTCCGACTTCTCGTTCTTCCTCGCTGGCATCCTCCGTTTGACAGCGGTCAAGATCGTTTCCCCGCGTACGGCCAGCAACTCCCCGCTGGCAGTCCCCACCGGCGGCCAGTTCAACTCCTCGCTCCGCGTGCGTTGGAAACGGTGCGTAGCTGCTCGGGAGCTCGCGCCTGGGCACCGCCGCGTCAGGTCGCTTGGTCACCCCACCGGGAAGCTCTACGGTCGTGGCGTGGCGGGATACCCGAAATGAGATGGCTGGCTGAGTGCTCGGCCGAGGCGCTCGGCGATGCACTGAGGGGCGTGGCACCGGAGCTGAACGGATATCCGGTGATGGTCTCTGCACCGGCGGGCGGCGGCCCGCTGTGGCACAAGTCCAGCACGGTCGTCGGCGAGCAGTTCGTCGTGAAGTTCGCATGGTCACGACCTGCCGCCCTCCGCTTGGCGCGGGAGATCGGCGTCCTGGCTGCGCTGTCGCGCGAGCCGGCAGTCCCGTTCCTGCCCGAGATCGTCGCCAGCAGCACCGACCCCGTGCTCCTGGTCACCAGGCTCGTGCCCGGGGCGTCTTTGTACCAGGTCGTCGACTCGATCAACCGGGATCAGGCTGGACGGAAGCTGGCACGGTTCTTGGCAGCCCTGCACCACCCGTCGGCCGGCCAGCGCGCGCAGGCCGCTGTCGGCAAACTCACCGGCGCTCAGCTCCCGCCCGTCACCACCACCGCCCTCCGCGATCGGCTGGCGCGCTATATCCGGCCGGAGCAGCACCGTACCGTCATGCGCTGGTGCGACTGGGCCGACGCCGCACTGGCCTCCCCTGGCCCGGCCGTGCTCGTACACGGCGACCTGCACGGCGACAACCAGGTGTGGGACCACGACGAACTCCGGCTCGTGGTGGACTTCGAGACCGTCGGGGCCGCCGAGCCGGAATACGACCTGCGCGCCCTCCCCGGCCCTGGGATCGGCCCGGGTGTGGAGCTGCTGACCGCCGTCATGCGGCACTACCAGCAGCTCACCGGACGGCGGCTCTCTCCCGACCGGGTGATGGCCTGGCATCTGCGCAACGCCCTGGGCGATGCGCTGTGGCGCAGCGAGGCCGGTATCCCCCTGCCCGACCATCGGACACCACCGGAGTGGGTTGAGGACCTGGCCGCCCGCTTCATCGCGCTGGGCATCAACCCGGAGGCGCCACCGGAACTATCCAGCCGGGCATGATGCCGCGCCGACGTTCGGTCCGGCCGCGGCCCTGGTCCGCCAGCGGTGAGACCCTGCGATCGGGGTGACTGATCTCCGTCACTGGCGGTGAGTTTTCCCGTGGCCACTTGACTCCCCGTCAGGCGGCCGTGGTTGGGGAAGGCTAACTGGCCACCAACATCCGTTTACTCACCCTGGGGGCCAACCGGCAGCGGGGGCTCCTGGCCGCCACTCGTGTCAGCGTGCGGGGGACAGCCGCCAGTGGTCTCAAACCGATTGTCGCGGCGTGGTGGCAGAGCCTCCGCGCCCGAACATCCGCACGAGCTATAAGGCGTCGTTTCATTTGGTGAGTCGGCGGTAGCTGATGAGGGCTGCGGCTATGCCGACGAAGGCGAGGAAGTGCTCGGCCTTGCGTTCGTAGCGGCGGTGCAGGCGCCGGCATCCGGCGAGCCAGGACACGGTCCGTTCGGCGACCCAGCGGTGGCGCCCAAGACGTTGCGACGTCTCGATGCCCTTGCGGGCGATGCGGTGCCGGATTCTCCGTTCGCCCAGCCATCGCCGCAGGTGGTCGTAGTCATAGCCCTTGTCTGCGTGGAGCTTGTCCGGGCGTCGGCGTCGTGGTCCGCGGCGCGAGCGGATGGGCGGGATACCGCGAACGAGAGGCTTCAAGCCGAGGCTGTCGTGCATGTTGGCACCGGAGATACCCAGTGACAGGGGCAGTCCGTTCCGGTCCGTGATCAGGTGAATCTTCGATCCACTCTTGCCACGGTCGGTCGGATTCGGTCCGGTCAGCGGCCCCCTTTTGCCGCCCGGACGCTGACCGAGTCGATCGCACACCGCGACCAGTCCAGTTCACCGCGGACGCCGAGCTCGTCGAGGAGGACGCGGTGGAGCCGGGCCCAGACCCGCTGCGCGCTCCACTGGGCGAACCTCCGGTAGACCGTCTGCCAGCAAGGCCCGAAGACCGGTGGGAGCTGCCGCCAGGCGCAGCCCGACGTGGCCACGAAGACGATCGCTGCCAGGGCCTCGCGATCACCCGCCCGTCGACGGCCCCCGCCCTGCGGGCGTATCACCTCAGTCGGAGGCACCACCCGCCGAAACAGTTCCCACAACTCGTCCGGCACCAGCCGCTCAACCAGATCCGCCACGAACCGTTCAACGACCGCAAGCGCCAAAAGAAACGACGTCTAAGAGCGAGCCCGGCCCTGGACTGCGCACCTACTCTGCCCAACACCCTTGGCAACGGCGGCATCCTCGCCCCCCGGCGAACGCACCACCGCATCACCCGCACCCTGCCTGACGCCCACACTGAACCGGACGGGCACCGTCCTCCTCATCGGCGCCGGAAAATCCGCCCAGACCGCCGCCCGCGACCTCGCCATCCTCCCCGGCACCCGCGTCGAGTGGGCAGTCTGCAGCCAAGCCCCCGACTAAGGCGCAATCCCCGACGACATCCTCCCCGGGCGCCAACAACTCGTGGAGATCTCCCAGGCGTTCACCGACGGCACGCACGACAGCGTCACCGTCCACCGCGGCGCCCACGTCCAGGCCCTGTGCTGGCCGCCGACACCACGATGAGGTCGCCCGCGGCCGGCCCGGTCCGGACCGGGGCGAGCGCCCGCACCGCACGCCTCCTGCGCAGCACCACAACCACAGTCCGTACGCACAGCGCGACCAGGGCCACCGCTGCCACCGCACCGACCCGACGGGGGGATGGAGTCGTCGGCGGCCAGCGCCGCGGCGTCGCGGTGGAACAGTGCCACGGCCTCGCCGGTGCGGCCGAGGCCACCCACCGCGAGCACGACCAACCCGGTCACGGTGGCGACGGCGGCGGTGGCGATCAGCATCGCCGAGGCACACGCCACATGAGCGGGAGCAAGAGCGCGGGTCGCCCGGGGGCCGACCGCGGCTACCGCGGCCGAGGCGAGCAACAGCAGGTAAGCAGTGGTGTGCACGCTTTCCGTCCCCCGTCCGTCAGTCGGCGGATTCGAGCAGCGCGCGCAGCACGGCCTGGTCGTCGGCATCGAGGGTCTCCACGAAGTGCTGCAACACCTCGGTACGGCCCGGCACGCGGTGCAATGCATCGTTCATCTGCTGTGCCGCCGCCTCGGCGGGGCCGCGTCGGGGCAGGTAGGCATGGGCCCGGCCGGCCGCCTCGCGGTCGAGCAGACCCTTGGCGTACAGGCGCCCGAGCACCGTGAGCACCGTCCGGTAGGCCAACTCCCGCCCCAGCTCGTGCTGTACCTGCCCGGCGGTCAACGGCTCATCCGAGGCCCACAGCACCGCCATCACCTCGGCCTCCAAAGCACCGGCCGATCTCCGTGCTCCCCGGGCCTCACGTTCCGCCCTCCTGCCCAACGGCACAAGCCCACCCCTTCTCGCCGCCCCAGGAGGGCGCCGTGGCCCGGGCGGCCGTCCTTGCGTCCCACCGGCGCCAGCAGCCCGCGGACATAGTCCCGCATCCGCCGGCGCAGATCCACCCGGGCAAAGCGGCCCGCCACCCGAGCGAACACCGCCTCCAACTCACGCTGCCACTGGTCGACTTCGACTATCGCCTCCATACCCGGACAACGACAACCACCAGCTCAGGACATGAAATCTGACTGGAGTACTAAGAACCCGTCCTTGGGGCCTACGGCATTCCGCAGAGCCTTCCGGCGCCCAAGATGGAGTCGGCGGGCTCCGACTGGCTCACCAACCCCGTCACACAGGAGCGTTGGGGCCTCGCTACATCAGGGATCGCTACGGCGACCCTGCACGTGCCTGGGAGTTCTGGAAGCGCAACCACTGGTACGCCGAGGGAACCAGGAGCGCATCGCCGGGCCTCGCACTCGTCGGTGAGCAGGGGCCGGAGTTGATCGAGATGCGTGGTGGCGAGCGCGTACACAACGCTCGTGGCACTGCCTCCCTCTTGGGAGGACGTCACGTCACGATCAACATCACAGCAGCTCCGGACGTGCCAAACGAAGAGACCGTGATGCGCGCCCTGGAGCGAGCACACCTCATGTACGGCTTGTAGGTCCAACGTCGGTTCGTCATCCGCCAGTTCATCACTGCCACTCGTGCCATCCTTGATGGTCCTTGCTGGTGAGGGAGAGGGCGGATGGCGTCCGACGCGAACAACAAGATCACCCAATCGTCAGTGCACGGCGTTGTAGTTCAAGGGCGAGACATAAACCAGATTAACGTCGTCAACACGACAGATACGGTTTCCGTCGAGACGGAGATCTGGCGCCACCGCTATAAGGCGTGCACGGACTTGTTTTGCGACTGGCAGGCATTCCACGACTCGCTAGAGAGGTACCTATATGAGTGGCAAAGTGGTGATCAACCAAAAGGGGCTAGCCTTCTGCCGGGCAAGCTAGAGGCCCTGGGGCGCCATTCGGCGACCTTGCAGGTGCTGGGCCTGTATCGGTTTGATTTCACTATCATGCTGGGGTGGGCAGAGGGAATCCTCGGGTTGATCGATATCGCACCTCAGCATCGGGAGGTTTACCGCACCGATAGGGCATGCATCGAGGAAGCTTCGAGAAGTTTTAAGATTGTCGAAAACATCATGATCCAGATGGAAATCCACATCCGCAAAGTCCTTGGAACTTAAACCATCCTCACCAGGAGGTGCCATTGGGTGACTACAGAATAGTCGTACGCGACCAACAGCTCTCGCCAATTGGCATGGTAGACGATTGCATCGAGTTCAACGCAATTCTGAAGCACTGCGATACCGGCCAGTGGGCATTGAAGATGAACGCCGGCCTCCCACACGCCAAGCTCTTTCAGCACGGACACAGAATCGTCGTATACCGCGAAGGCGTAGACCGGCCCATCATGTCCGGGCAGCTTCAGGGGATTCAGGAATATTGGACCGTTGACACAGATAGTGGCGATGGGGCGTTCTTCTTCACGGGTTCGGACGAAAATGCAATTATCCAGGCCCACATTGCCTACCCTGACACTTTCGTTCCGCTGGACAAGCAGCCCCGCACCGCGGACGCACAGGCCAACCTCAGGTCCTCACACGCTCTCCAGGCCGTCATCAACCGCAATTGTGGAACTCAGTCTCTTGACGATCGTCGACCGTATGGCTATGCGACTCCCACCTATGACGGTGAGTGGAAGTACGACGAATACGCGCCTGTGGCGCCGTACACTTTGCGTTCCGACAATCTACGAGATGACGTCAAGGCCATTGCGGAAGCGGGTGGGCTCGACTGGAGGAACCTCTACGATCCTGATAGCCGCACCATTCGGCTGGAGACTTACCAGGTACGGGATCGTGGCGATCCCGTCCGCTTCTCTCCCGAGCTGGGGAACCTCAAAGAGGTTGTCTACAGCATGACCGCTCCGAAGGTGACCCGCGCCATTGTGGTGGCACAGGGTGAGGGTCGCAAACGCTTCATCAAGGCGTACGTGGACAAGGACGCCGAAGCGTACTGGGGCATCAAGGCAGAGACCTTCGTTGATGCTCGTGATATTCCCCTGAAGAAGGGGCCAAACGGCGAACCTGTCCTCGTCAAGGAGACGGATGTCGGCACCACCATACAAAGCGCCATGGCCGTACTCGATCAGCCGGGCCATGAAGCACTCAACCAAGGTCAAGCCACCGGAAATTTGCAGCGCTACCCAATCGACACTCCGCAGTGCACATTCGGTCGAGACTGGTGGCTGGGCGACACCGTGACATGCGTCGTCGACGGCACCGTCCATAAAGATATCGTCCGCCAGGTCACCATTTCCGATACGGCCGACGGCTCGACCATCACGCCCAATATTGGCAATCAAGGCACAGATAACCCGACCAATGCTTTCGGGGAGATCAAGACCCTTCCCGGACGCTGACCGAGTCGATCGCACACCGCGACCAGTCCAGTTCACCGCGGACGCCGAGCTCGTCGAGGAGGACGCGGTGGAGCCGGGCCCAGACCCGCTGCGCGCTCCACTGGGCGAACCTCCGGTAGACCGTCTGCCAGCAAGGCCCGAAGACCGGTGGGAGCTGCCGCCAGGCGCAGCCCGACGTGGCCACGAAGACGATCGCTGCCAGGGCCTCGCGATCACCCGCCCGTCGGCGGCCCCCGCCCTGCGGGCGTATCACCTCAGTCGGAGGCACCACCCGCCGAAACAGTTCCCACAACTCGTCCGGCACCAGCCGCTCAACCAGATCCGCCACGAACCGTTCAACGACCGCAAGCGCCAAAAGAAACGACGTCTAAAGACTGTGTCCTATGTGGCGATGGCTCGTTGGGCTGAACATGGGGCGGAGTACGTGGAGTTGGATTGTTCCAGATGGGTTGTGGGAGATCGCGAGGTCGCTGTCTCATCAGGCGTGCCCTGCGACCGCACCTTCGACGGAGGGACGCTGTTCGCGGCGATCATCTATGTGTTGGTCAGCGGTTGCGCCTGGCGTGCGTTGCCGCCTTGTTTCGGAGTTTCCAAGTCCACGGCTCACCGCCGGTTTCTGATCTGGTCCAGAGCTGGAGCGTGGGGTCGCCTGCACGAGGCCGTCCTTCATCGGCTCGACGACGCAGGCTTGATCGACGTGACTCGTGTGGTGCTGAATTCCGCCCACGTCAGGGCTAAAAGGGGGCGAACACACAGGTCCGAGTACCGTGGACCGGGGAAAGCCGGGTTCCAAGATGCACGTTCTGTCGGACGCGAACGGACTGCCCCTTCTCGTCGGCGTCTCCGCCGCCAACGTCCACGACAGCGAAGGACTGAAGCCGATGGTCGCCGGTCACCAAACGAGACACGACCCCCACCGCGGCCGGTACTTCAAACCCCAACGCCTCCACGCGGACAAGGCTTACGACCCCCCTCACCTACGGAAATGGCTCCGCGGCAAGCGCATCGACGTCCGCATCGCACGCAAAGGCATCGAGTCCAGCGAACGCCTGGGGCGGCGACGTTGGGTGATCGAGCGCACCATGTCCTGGCTGACTGGATACCGCAGGCTCAGCCCCCGCCACGAACGCGACCCCCGCAACTACCTGGCCGCTCTCGGCCTCGCCGCAGCCCTCTGCTGCTACAAACGTCTGATCCGCCTCACCACATAGGACATGGTCTAAAAGACGTGAGGGGCCCTTGCTGGCGAGGAAGGTTCACTATCGGATCCCGTGCACGCTGCCTTAGCCTTCTGCGAGATCGACAACAACGCCATGGTGGTTGAGGGGGAAACGGCGATGCCGAGTGTGCTGGGAATCGATCTGGGGACCGCCTTTTCGACGGTCTGCGCTGTGGTGGACGGCAAGCCTGTCGTCGTCCCGAATGCCGAGGGACGTCACAGCACACCCTCCGTCGTCGCGTTCACGCCCGACGGCGCAGTGCTGACTGGCGAATCTGCCCGCCGGCAGGCCACCGTGAATCCCTCACGCACATTCGACGCTGTCAGACGCAACTTGGGGACGGACTGTCCGTCGAGATCAACGGACAGTCCCGCACCGCACCGCAGATCGCCTCGCTGCTGCTGTGTGCGCTGAAGAAGGACGCGGAAGCATTCCTGCAAGATGAGGTGACCGGGGCGGTGTTCACCGTACCGGTCGGATTCGGCCTCGCCCAGCGGCAGGCGCTGCGTGAGGCGGCTGCACTGGCGGGTCTCCACGTGCTGCGCCTGTCCTATGAAAACGCCTGCGTGGGCGTGGGGTTGGACCTGCCCGAGGGCTACTGCGAGGAGCTGGCGATCGTCCGGCTCGGCGCCGGGACCTTCGACGTCAGCGTCCTCGACATGGACTGCACCGGCGGAGAGAAGATCGCCATCGTGCACGCCCTGCGCGGCGACCGCCAACTGGGCGGTGACGACTGGGACCGGGCGCTGGCCGGGCATCTGGTCCGCCGGTGTCAGGAGCGGCACGATGTGGATGTGTCCCAGGACGCGGCGGCCGTGGGGCGGCTGCGGGAAGCGGCCCAGGACGGAGCTGTCCTCGTCGTCCCAGGTGACGGTTGAGGTGCCCTATCTCGCCACCGGCCCCGAAGGGTCCGTCCACCTCGAAGAGCTCGTGACCCGGGACGTGTTCGAAGAGATCACCGCCGGGCTGCGGGAGCGCCTCGCGCAGCTCGTCCCCCGGGTGATCAAGGGCCGGGGAGCGATAGGGACCGGGCAGGGGCCGGTCCTGCTGACGGGCGGCACGGCTCGGATGCCTGCCGTGGTGGACATGGTGCGCGGCCTGTTTCCCGGGCGCACCATCCGCACGCTGACCGGCGCGGAAGCGGCAAGGGGTGCCGCCGTGCAGGCCGCCCAGCGCGTCTTCGCACGCCAGGACGTGCTGTTGGTGGACTCGGTCCCCACCTCGCTCGGCATCACGACCGAGGGCGGCACGCTAACCGTGCTAGTCAAACAGGGCGATCCCCGGCCGTCCACCGGGACGGAGTACTTCACTCCTGCCGAACCGGTGCCCGAGGACGGCTCCCGCGCCGTCACCTTCGACGCGTACGAGACCGACGACGCACGGCCTCGCCCCACGACTCAACAGCTTCTGGGAAAAGTGGAGTTGACACACCTACGGACGCCACGCCGCAAAAGCGTGGACATCGCGGTCACCGCCACGGTGGACCTCGACGGGGAGATGGAGGTGACTGCCGAAGACATCGACACCGGACAACAATGGCATCTCAATTCCGACCCTATGCCGACACCCCGGCCCTCTGCTTCGCATGCCATCTCGCTGACCCACAAGCCGCTGTCCTCCTCGAAAGAGACCCCCGCAGCGCGCCCAGGAGCGCGGCCCCAGAGTGCCTCCACGGTCCACGAGCCTGCTGATCGAGCTGCGGGCGGGCCTGCCGGGACGCACCGAACAACAGGCGGTCGAACTCCTGGATGCGAAGAAGGCCCACGTCAGCCCCGAAGACATGCCGCTCGGCCTGGGCTCCATGGGCTGCCTGATCCTCCTCGCCGTCATCGCGGGGTTCCTGATGACCGGAACCGGCGCCATGGCCCTGGCGCATCCGTCAAACAACGTGGGAAGCCCCGTACTGCTGATTCCCGGGATCATCCTGTTCGGCGGCGGCATATGGGCGAAGTCGTCCCTCAACCGAAGGATCGTCCCGCACCTCGCACGTATGCCCCGCCGGGATGAGCAGTGACCGGAACCTCCGTCAGACCGGGGTCAGGCCGTGAGCGGGGAGTGGGGGTGCTTCCAGCGGAGTACGGCGTTCGCTCCGCCGAGCCAGTAGGAGCGGTTGTCGTTGGTGATCTGTTGGCCGCCGATCCAATAGGCGTGTGTCTTGGGGGTGATGGCGAGCCGGACTGAGGTGATGTCGGGTTTGCCGGCGTCGTGCCAGGCGGTCAGTGTGGTTTCGATGGCGTCCCAGATGGCGACGGGGCCGCCTTGGCGGACGGTCCAGTGGTCTCCGTCGGCGGTGAGGGCGGCGAATGCCTCGCGGCCCGTGTCGAACAGGTACACCGTCTCTCGGCTGTCGCTGACCGCTCGCACGAGTTGGGCGCCCGGGGCGGCGAGTTGGGCGAGGAAGGCCGGCATCCAGTCATTCAGCATGTCGGGGGACAGGCTGGTTTTCCGCTCCGTGTCGGCGTAGAAGGCGCGGGCGGTCAGGTCCCCGGAGAGGGGGACGGCGGCCTCCGCGCGGGCGGGCATGAACGAGGAGCGGCCGGTGATGCGGCCCTCGGCGGTGCCGTCGTCGTTGACGGTGAGTTTGGCCAGACCGGTGCCGTAGGACCAGGCGCTGGGGCCGACGGTGGCCAGGATGATGCCGCCGGGCTTGGTCTGGCGTACCCAGGCGTACGGGATCCGGCGGAGGGCGCAGGTGGCAATGGTGCGGTCGTAGGGGGCCCGGTGGGGGTGGCCTAGGAGGCCGTCGCCGGTGACGGTCCAGGTGGAGTACCCGGCTGCCTCCAGGGCGTTGTCCGCCCGCTGAGCCACGTCGGGGTCCACTTCCACGCTGGTGACGTTGTCCTCCCCCAGGCGGTGGCAGAGCAGGGCGGTGGAGTATCCGGTCCCGGTGCCGATCTCCAGGACGCTCATGCCGTCTTCCACGTCCAGGGCTTCGCTCATGCCGATCACGGTGGAGGGCATCGTGGAGGAGGAGGTGGGGAAGCCGGTCACGGTACCGGTGGCTTTGTCGGCGGTCAGGTGACCATCGATCTGGGTCACCCAGGATTCGTTCTGGTAGACGAGGGCCAACCACTCGTCCACGTCGGCGTCCGGGCGCACGGGGGTGTATTCGTGGCCGCGGGGGCCGGGGGCGCCCTTGAAAAAGGAGGGGAGAAAGAGTTCCCGGGGAACTGCTTCAACGGCGGCGCGCCATGCGGCGGACTTCAACACGCCGCCGTGCGCGAGGCCGTTGGCCAGGTCGTGGCGGAGGCCGGCGGAGTCGGGTGTGGTCACGGAGTGGCTCCTTGCTCCAGGAGGTCAGCGAACGCTGCGGCGATGGGCAGTTCGGTCTCGTCCTCCAACCAACCCCATTGGCCGTTGGGGTTCAGCTCCAACCAGTGGAGGTCACCGTCAGGGGTGATGCACAGGTCGAAACTGCCGGAGGCCAGGCCGAAATGGCGCAGGTGGGCGGTCAGGGCCCCTTCCACTTCAGAGGGGAGGGCCATGGGCGTGTAGGTCAGGGCGCTGTAGTCCGCGCGCCAGTCCAACAGGTCGGAGTCGATCCGGACGGCGAACACCTGGGGGCCGACGACGACCACCCGCACGTCCGCGGCCTTGGGGACCTGTGCTTGGAACAGGTGCGGGGTCACGGTGACGCGTTCGTCTACTTCGTCGGCCGTGACGGGCTCGGTCCAGGTGGTCAGGCCCACGCCGTCGTCCCGGCAGTAGGGGGTCCAGCGGAGCGTCTTGAAGATCACGGGGCTGTGTTCGGTGATGAACTCCCGGATGTTCTCAAGGTCGTTGGAGATCAGTGTGGGCGGAACGGTCAGGCCCAGCCGTTGGGCGACGGCCAGTTGGAGAGGTTTGTGTTCGGCGGCGCGGTTGCTCAGGGGGTGGTTGACGTAGCGGCAGTTCGGTAGGGCGAACAGCGTGCCGCCGAGTCCGTGTCGAACCTGGGCCTCTGCGTAGCGAGCGTCGGGGGCGTCTAGGTGGTCGAAGGTTGGCCAGTTGGGGCGGCGCCAGTACATGGACCGAACCCCTTCCAAGGTGGTGTCCCTGTAAGGGGTACGGAGGTTGCCGGCCGGAGTGACCGGGCGGTCCGTGCTGGCGCCGAACCGGGCCGAGATGGAAAGCCGGTCGCCGATGTCGGAGGGGTCGAACCGTACGACGGGAACACCGCGCTTGTTGAGTTCGGTGATCACCATGTCGGCGGTTACGTCGTCCACTTCGGTGACGACCGCGACCGGTTCAGCGTCGGTCATTAGTCCTGCTCGCTGTCCTGGTCGTGGTCGGTGTCGTTACGGCTGTCCTCGTTCGTGGACTGGGGGGTGGTCTCGGTGCCCTTGGACGTTCCGTGCCTGCCCATCTCCACGACGCCGCCCCGTGCGTCGCGGAACACGGTGGTCTGCGTGGCGGGGTCGAGGTCGGCGGTGGCGTAACCGGGCTGGTGCGCGCGGGGGTAGGGGCGCATCCTGCTGATTCCCCAGGGGATGACGCGCGGGTGTTCCGGTGCAGTGGCCTGCATGGTTTCCCTTCCTGTTGTGAAGCGCGCGGGCGCTTCCGCGTTCTTCCTAGTGGGATTTGCTGGCCCGCTCCAGAGCCGAGTTCCGGTCACTGTTGCGGGGGCTTGTGACTTACACGGGCACGGCGTCCGGCGGCGCGCTTTCGAGCAGTGGGACGCCGCCGCCGGCCTCCAGCGTCCGCAGGGCGGACAGGATGCGCATGGCGGTGTGGGGCTGGACGTGGAGCGCCAGTTCCTCTGGGGGGACGTATGCATGGGCGTCGAACTCGTCTGACTTCAGCCGGAGTTTGGCATCCTGCGCTACCTCTCCGCAGTCGATCAGGAGGTTGATCCCCTCGGCGGTTTTCGGGCTGGCCGTCATCCAGTGCACGGCGAGCACGAGACCAGGAACGACCAGCAGGCCGGTCTCCTCGCGCACCTTGCGGCGGAGCGCGTCGGCGGGTGATTCGTTGCCGACTGCACAGCCGCCGGGAAGGGACCACGGCTGGCGCTCCCGATCGCGCTTCCGCAGGAGCAACACGGAGCCGGTGGCGTTGCGGAACAGTGCCAACGCTCCGACGCGGCGGCC
The DNA here is from genome assembly GCF_042798755.1 of Streptomyces sp. NPDC057743. Lineage (NCBI taxonomy): Bacteria > Bacillati > Actinomycetota > Actinomycetes > Kitasatosporales > Streptomycetaceae > Streptomyces > Streptomyces sp. NPDC057743. Next base: position 59,011 of record NZ_JBHVJX010000037.1, on the reverse strand, counting down.
GTCGGGGTCGGTGAACTGGTCCCGCTCGACTTCCACGACTTCGTCCGGATGGTGGTCGTCGTCCGGATCGGGGGCCTGGCCGGTTTCGGGTTCGGGGCTGGTCATGCCGCGGGGGCGTCCTGCTCCTTGCCCTGAAGTTCGCGGCGTTCGGCGGAGGTTGCCGGCTCACACCAGGAAGCGAGGGCGTCCCACGGGGCGTGGCCCGGTGCGGTGAGGGCCAGGCAGTCCCCGTTGACGGCGGTGATTCGGCCGACGCGGTTTCTCGTGGCGTCGCGCACGATTGTCCGAACGGCGAAGTTCATGTTCATCTCCAGGGACGTCTCTGTGGTGTGTGAGGTCCGCCCCGCTGTGACGTATCCCCTGGGGTGCCGGGGCGGGTGATGGCGGCCGCCCAGCCCGGGCGGGGAGAGGGCTGGGCGGCGTGGGGCCCGACTGGCGTGGCCTGCCCAGGTGGTCAATCGGACCCCGTGCCCCCCTCGTCTCCGCCGGTAGCGGAGATCGGGAGCGCCACAGACAGTGGTGTGGGCTCAACCGCGGGAAGCGGTCCCAACGCTCACGCAGACGCCGGGAGTTGGGGGTCAGGCGGCAGACGGGGGGCGGTCGGTTCCTTGTCGGTAGCGGTAGCCGCCGGGGCGGCCAGCGGCCACTCCTCGCGGTTCACCCCACCTGTCGAACTGGGCGGCCAGCCACTGTTCGCCCGGGTGGTCGTAGTTGCGGTTCAGCCGTGCCATGGACCAACCGGCGCGGTACCGCCGGATCACCTGGTCTCGTTCCGCGAGTACAGCGGCCCGCACCATCTCCAGTTCGCCGCGGGTGCGCGTCATGGGTAACTCCTTCGGTGTTTACCGGACTTGGCGGGCGTCCAGGCTCGTGCGGCCTCCCAGGTCGCGGTCACCCATCGGAAGGGAGACGGTTTCGTCGGCCCGGGTGGGTGGACGATCAGGGTCGCGCCGTGGGTGTCGCAGCGGAACGCGTGGTCGTCCAGGGGGGCCATGTCGTGCCAGGCGAACGGGCATTGGGGGCGGTCATCGGAGGCCGCTTCCACCTCTGCCTTCAGGTCCGTCGTCTGCCTGGCCGCAGAGAGGCGTGCTAGTAGGCGCTGCACGGCCGGCCCCGATCGTCGGTCTTCTTGCCACCGTTCGGGCCCTGCGACTGCTCGTTCCACTTCTTGTTCTTCTGGCTCACGTCGTCCGGCGTGCCGCTCACGGTCCGTCCTCCAAGCCTCGGGGGTGGCTGGGCACCGGTCACCTGCACGATCACACTGTGCGGCTGACCGGTCACAACGCTAGGAGGTAGGCGCTACGCTGGCGAGCGTTTCACGGACCAACCTGGGACCTGGTCCGTGTGGCATATGCCAATGACTGTGACCTGCAAGAACGCGGATGCCGGGGGCTTTGGACCGGCTATGTGGTCAGGGAGAAGAGATGGGAAACGATGGCCTTGACGCTGGACAGGATGAAGTTACGGACGCGCGAAGGCAGTTCGCCGAGGAGCTGAAGAGCGCTCGGGAGTTGCACAACCCGCGGCCGTTGAGCCAGAAGGCTCTGGCGCGACTGGTCGGAACATCAAAATCTACGATCAGTCGTGTGGAGACGTGCCAGGGACGCATTCCGCCCGAGCTACCGGCGAAGCTGGATGAAGTCCTGGGCACAGATGGGAAGTTCAAGCGGCTCTACGAAGAGGTCGTGTCACGCTCGTTCCCGTCGCTCTACCGCAGGCGCATGGCGCTGGAGCGCTCTGCCATCGCGATTCGCGAGTGGTCACCGACGATTGTCCCTGGACTCCTTCAAACTGCGGACTACGCCAGGGCCCTCTTCAAGGGCAGCGTGCCCCGGGCCGGGGAGGACGAAGTTGCAGCACACGTCAGCAGTCGGCTGGCCCGACAAACAATCCTCCGCGGTGACACGCCACCGGACGTCCATGTGGTGCTGTGCGAAAGCGTGTTGCGTCGGCATCTGGGCTCTCCCGACATCATGCGCCGTCAGCTCAAGGCGCTGTTGGACGCCGGGGAGCGCCCAATGCTGCGGGTTCAGGTCCTTCCGCTGGATGCGACCGCTCACCTGTTCAGCGATTGGCCGGTAACGCTGTTCACTTCGCTCACGCATCAAACGTCGGTGTGCGTCGAGAACTTCAAGACGGTTGGCATCATCGACGAACCGGATCACGTGCGAATGGCGCTCCGGACCTACGATGAGATTACGAGCGAGGCGCTGCCCGCGCGGGAGAGTGCCAGCCTGATCGCAACACAGATGGAGTCACTGACGTGAACCACGGATCGACCCCTTGGGTCAAGTCGAGCTACAGCAGTGGTGAGCCTGGTAGCAACTGCGTGGAGTGGTCTCCCACTTCGGCCTCCGTGACCGGCGTCGTCCCGGTCAGGGACAGTAAGATCCCGGAGGGCCCCGTCCTTTCCTTCCCCGCCGCCTCCTTCTCTACCTTCATCGCGGCCGTTAAGAACGACGCGTTCTGATCGTGGAGCGCGTCCGGGCGCAGCACAACGGCCCCTTCGCCAGCCGGGCGCTTTCTAGCGATCGTCGCAACACACACGGTTGTTGGTCAGGCCGCGATCAGCTTAGCGAGACGCTCGGCTGGGGTTTCCCAGTCGAGCGTTTTGCGTGGGCGGCCGTTGAGTTCGGCGGTGACGGCGTCGAGGTCCTTGCGGGTGTGGGCGGAGAGGTCGGTGCCCTTGGGGAAGTACTGCCGGAGCAAGCCGTTCGTGTTCTCGTTGGAGCCGCGCTGCCAGGGGCTGGCCGGATCGCAGAAGTACACCGGGATGTCGGTGGCGAGAGTGAACTCGTGGTGCTGGCCCATCTCGTTGCCCTGGTCCCAGGTGAGGGACCGCGTCAGATGGGTCGGTAGCGTCTTGACGGTCTCCACCAGGGCGTCGCGGACCAGTTCGGGGCGGCGGCCGTCGGGCAGGTGCAGAAGCATGACGTAGCGAGTAGCACGTTCAACGAGTGTGCCGATGGCGGAGTTGCCGCCCTTGCCGATGATGAGGTCGCCCTCCCAGTGGCCGGGGACGGCACGGTCGGCGACTTCGGCGGGGCGTTCGCTGATCATGACCATGGGCTGCTTGTAGCGGGGCTGGCGTTGCTGGGCCTGGCGGCGGGGTTTGCGGCGGACCCGGCTGGTCCGCAGCGCGCGGACCAGTTCGCGGTGCAGTTCACCGCGGCCTTGGACGTAGAGGGCCTGGTAGATCGTCTCGTGGACCACGTGCATCTCCGGCCGGTCGGGGAAACGTGCCCGCAGAGCCTGACAGATCTGTTCCGGGCTCCATCGCTTGTCGAGACGGTCCTGTATGAAGTCCCGCAGTTCCGGGTTCTGTTTGATCTTCGAAGGCTTGGGCCGGGGGCGCCGTGCCTCGGCGCGGACCTGCGCGGCTTGCGGTCGGTAGGCCAGCCGGCGCCCGCCTGCCCGCAGGGGTATCCCGTTGCGTCGGATCTCCCGGCTGACGGTGGAGGGGCTGCGGCCCAGCTCGGCGGCGATCGTGCGCAGGGACGCCTTCTCCCGCAGCCGGTCGGCGATGTGGATGCGCTCATCCTCACGCAGATACCGTCCCGAGGGTGCCGAGGCTGTCGGGGCCGGCGCCACCGGGCGAACCGGTGGCGCCGCTACGTCCCGCCCTGTCGCGTTGCGTCCGTTGCGCCAACGCCTGCCGGTCTTGGGGTTGATCCCGACGATCCGGCATGCCTCGTTGTTGCTGAACCCCTGCTTCACAAGCTGGAAGTATGCAGCCCGCTCAGCAGAGAGCCTTCTACTGCCCTGGTTGATCGTTCGGTCCCGGATCTAGAAGTCCATCGCATCCCCTGAGCTGGGGTGTTGCGACGACCACTAGAACGGAAGCCGTGGCGAAGAGGGCCGTTCGCGTCAGGTGGCGAGGTACGCGGCCACTTTCAGCACGTCGTCCAGACCGGCCGCCGGACCGGCCAGCTCCCGGGCAGCGAGGAACAGCTCTTCCCGGGTGAACACTCCACCTTCCGTTCGGGGTTCGGCGGGTCGGAACAGGTCCGCCACGGCCGCGCGGGGACAGTCAGGGAGGGCTCTGCACTTCGCAGGACAGGCCGAGTTGTCGCTACAGGTTGACGTACGCCGGTGCGTTCTGCCCATCGTCCAGGCGCTGGACCTCCAGCTCCACGTACCCCACCGGGACGGTCCGGGCGTCGCCGTCGTACTCGTAGGTGAACTGGTCAGCCATGGTTGGTGTTTCCTCCTGGGGTGTCGTTCATCGCGGGTACCACCAGCTCACCCCGACCCAGGTCCATCACGGAGGCGCCGGCCAGGGTGGCGTCCTCCAAGGGCACGAATCATGAAGCCCTCGCCGGGCTCAGCTTCGCCCCGGACGGTCCCGTGGCCGACCGACGCGAAGGAGTCCATGATCGACTTCGAAATCTCGGCCTCGCCCCAACCCCGATCAGCATCGGTGGCCTGGGTGTGGCCCTCACCGACCGCTGCAACATGGCCTGCGCCTACTGCTACCGCCAGTTCGCTTCGTTCGGCTTCACGAGGTTCGTCAACGACACCGGTTTCTCCGCGGGCTGATACCTCGCGCTCATCGGTCTGCTGGTCGCCCAGTACACCTTCAGCGGCTACGACGCCGCCGCGCGCCGTCGGAGGAGGCTGCCAACGCTCAAGTCGCTGGCCCGAAGGGGGTCATGCTGGCCATCGTGTGGTCGTGGGGAGCGGGCTTCGCGCTGTTGGCCGGGTTGAACTTCGCCATCCAGGACTGCGCCGCCACCCAGGATGCCGGCGTGCCGCCGGCACAGATCTTCCTGGACGCATGGGGCCAGGGCGCGACGAAGTCCCTGCTGCTGTTCGTGATCGTCACGCAGCTGTCCTGCGGCAACGCGGAAGCCAGCCGCGTGCTTGGGCATGATCTTCGCTTCTCCCGCGACCCGGCACTGCTGCCTGGCCGCGGGGTGTGCAACGGCACTTCGCGGACGGGGGTGGGGGCCGTGGTGTGGGTGGGCTTCTTGACGATCCCGTTCTGCCTGCCGCAGCACTACCCGATGACGGCCGACACCTTCAACTACGCACCGATCGCGTTCGTCGCCGTGCCGGGCGCCGAGACCCTGTGGTGGTGGTTCGCCAAGCGCGTCTACACGGTCCCCGCAGCGCCGGTCGACCCCGATCTGGAAGACCTGGAAAGGCACGTCATCTGAGGTCTCATCCCCGCTTCTCGCTCGATCAGGTTCCGGAGACGACAACGGCTCCTGCTTGCCAAGTCCCGGAGACCACACCTCCCCTTTGGAAACGGGGGTGTTGCCCAGGGCGGTTAAACGGCGATCGCGACCTCGATACCGGCGTCGGTGAGGCGCGCTGTCACCGCGGAGAGTTCGGGGATCACCGCGTCGGCCATGTGTGACAGTTCGTCGCGTTGGTGCGTCGTGGTGAGCGCCACGGTGGCCATGCCTGCCGCGCGAGCGGCTTCGAGGCCGGCGGGGGCGTCCTCGAATGCCAGGCAGCGGTCGGGGGTGGTACCGAGGAGTTGGGCCGCGGTCAGAAACGGCTCCGGGTGCGGCTTGTGGTTGGTGACGTCGTCGACGGTCACGATGTGTGAGGCATCGACGCCCGCGGCGGTCAGGCGCGCGTCGGCGCCTCTCCGACACCGAGAACGCCGAGATCGTCGCCGCCGCCGCGCAGCGCGGCGTCACCGTCGCCCGATTCCTCGCTGCCGCCGGCCTCGCCGCCGCCCGCGCTTCCACCACCTTGCACACCAACGAACAACTCGACACCGCCATAGACGAGTTGGCCGCCCTGCGTACCGCCCTCTCCCGGATCGGCAACAACATCAACCAGATCGCCTACATCTACAACGCCGGAGGGCAGCCACATCCCAGCCAACTCGACCACGCGCTCACGACCCTGACCCGATCCCTGGCCCGCATCGACGTCACGGCCGACACCCTGGTGAAGAAGCGGCTCTGATGGTCCCCAAGATCCGACGAGGCTCACGAACCCACGGCCTCCTCGCCTACCTGTACGGCCCTGGCAAACGCGACGAACACGTCGACGCACACCTCGTTGGAAGTTGGGACGGTTTCGCCCCCGACCCCGGACGCGACACCAGCCCCGACCCCGACCCCAAGGTCACCCTTGCCCGTCTCGCCGCCGCGTTGGACCTGCGCGTCAAGCAGGCCGGCGAGGCGGCCCCGGCCCAGCACGTCTGGCACTGCTCGGTCCGCACCGACCCCGGCGACCGGCCCCTGACCGACGCCGAGTGGAACACCGTCGCCCGACGCCTGGTCCAAACCGTCAACCTCGCCCCCGACGGCGATCCGGACGGTTGCCGATGGGTCGCCGTGCGGCACGCAGACGACCACATCCACATCGTGGCCACCATGGTCCGAGGCGACCTACGCCGGCCCAGGATGAACTACGACTTCAAGAAGGCCCAGGCCGAATGCCGCCGCATCGAAAAGGAGTGGGGCCTGCGTCAGCTCAGGCCAGGCGACGGAACCGGAGCCAAGGCCCCCACCAGCGCCGAACGCTTCAAGGCCGAACGCACCGGCCGACCCGAGGCTCCACGGGAGACGCTCCGTGAAGCCGTCCGCCACGCCCTTGCCGGGGCCGCCACCGAAGAGGAATTCTTCACCCGGCTGCGCGAGGCGGGCCTACGGGTGAAGATACGGAACGCCCCATCCGGCGATGCCATCGGCTACAACGTCGCCCTCCCGGGCGACCGCAACCGCGACCGCAAGCCGATCTGGTTTCCCGGCTCCAAGCTGGCCCCGGACCTCTCCCTGCCGAAAATCCGCCTTCGTCTGGCCAACAGCATCGCCGACCCGACGAAGCCGTCGACCTTCACCAGCGGCCACCCGGACTGGTCGCCGCCCGCCCGCGCCCGCCGGAGTGCCACCGGTACCGCCGAGCGTGCCGCCATCCTGCTCGACAGTGACGACGACGAAGCCGCCGCTCAACTCGTAGGCGTCGGCGAACTCCTGGACGCGGTCGCACGGACCTCCCCGGCCGCCACCCGCGCCGAGGTGAGTGCCGCCGCCCGTGCCTTTGAGCGCGCCACTCGCAGTCACGTCCGAGCAGAGCGCGCTGACACCCGGGCGATCCGCTCTGCGGCCCGGGGCATCATCCAAGCTGGCAGCGCTCTCGGCCGGGGCGAGGATGGCGGCACCACCGCCATGCTCGTCTCCACCCTGGTCCTCGTTGCCCTGGCTGCCGCCCGCTGGCACTCCGCTCGTGGCCATGCCCAGCAGGCCCACGCTTCCCGACAGGCCGCCGCCCATCTGCGAGCCGCCTACCGCCAGTCCGCCGTCACGCCCATGCAGGCACTGCGCGATCAAGGTCGCGCTCTACCCCAAGCCGAACGCCGAACTCACGAGGCCACCATCCGCGTCGCCCTGTCGGCAGAGGGGCTGCGAGCAGACAGCACGTCGACGAAGACTGACGCCCTGGTCGCCACCCTTGCCCAGGCTGGGGAGGCAGGCCATGACCCCAAGGCCCTTGTGCAGCAAGCGATCGGCATGCGTGAACTTGACACCGCCGAAGACGTGAACGACGTCCTGGTCTGGCGACTGCGCCGACTCGCCCAACTCCCTGCTCACCCAGGCGAAGCGACCCGCCGCCGGCAGGCCGGCACCAACCAGCCCAAGTCCTCGGCCAACCGCACCAGCAACCGGACGGCACCCACAGCCGCAGCTCGCCCCGCCGCTGACCGGAGTCGGGCGGGTCAGTCAACGGCCCGCCCGACTCCGCGAAACCCATGGACAACCCGTTCCACCGGCTGCTAGGGCTGGAAACAGAAGGACCTCGACCGGGAGATGACGCTCGTGCTCAGAACCACCGACCGCCCCGCAGAACCGGCACCCGAGCTGCCCGCCCTCCCCGTCGGCACCGACCCTCTACTGCAACTCGAATACGAGACGCAGCCGCCCAGCGGCCCCGGCGTGACGCGCTGTCTCAACCACCCGCGCGAGCTGGCCCTCCGCGGGATCCCGGTGACGTGCACCGCCTGCCATGCCCGGCGCGACTGGCTGCTCATCAACCACGGCCGCAACGTCTGGGTCGTCTGCCGGTGCAGCAACCAGTGGCTCGAACCCGAGGCCAGCCCGGCCGACTTCGACGCCCTGATTGCCACCCCGGACGGGACGACGTACCCCAGCGTCGAGCAGGGACTCGCCGCGCTCGGGTTCGACGGCGCCTTCGCCGGAACTTACCTGGAGTAGCTAGCTCTTGCGGGCCAGGTCGGCGTACCACTCTGTGCCGGTCCCGTCGTTGGGGGACATCCGGATATGTCCCGCCTTCTCTCCGTGCGTGTTGAGTTCCAGCGCGGGGGAGTTGGCGGCGCAGCTCGGCGCCGAGGAGTTGGGTTCCCGTTTGCCGGGGGTGGTGAGAAGACTGCCGTCGTACGCGGAGAACACCTCGGCCGAGTAGCGGCATCGCTGTTTGGTCCTGCTCACGGTGGTGATATCGACCGCGCGGTGGGTGCGGTCGTAGCCGATTCCCAGCTCGACAGAGGAGCCGTCCGTTGCCGAGCTGTTCCACCGGGCCCGGTACGCGTCCGGCGCGCTTCCCTCGGGGTTCGCCCGCGGGCTCTGCTCGAAGCCGGCCTTGAAAGTGCGGTCGGTTGAGCTGGGCGTGCTGAACCAATTGAGCTGCCCGCCCGACCTGACGAGCCTGCCCGTGGGCTGTTCCAGGCAACTGGCCGTACCGGAGCTGGTTTTGAGCTTGCCCGTGCCGAGTGTGAGGGCTGGGTAGTCGGGTGTCTCCTCGACCTTGGTGATCACGGTGTCCCAGACGCACAGCTGGGCCCTGTCCAGGATTGCCAGCTCGACGTCCTTTTCCGTGATCACCAGCCGGGCGCGCAGCGCATCCGATTCTTGCGCCCCGGGCATCTTCCGTTCGCCGTAGCCTGCCCAGTGACCGCGCAACGCGCTCGGTACGGGGGTGGACGTGGCGCCCCCGTCGTTCTGCCCGGGGCTGAGCAGTGCCGCTCCGACGGCGGCGAGGAGGGCGACGGTCACCGCACCCACCGTGAGGGCCCAGGGGCGACGTCGCTGGTTCGCGGTGCGCGTGGTCTCGTCGTGGCCCGGTCCGACCGTGGGCGCGTACGGGAGCGCGTCCGGTGTGAGTGCAGCGGGTGCTTGGTTGGGCTGGGGCGCGGGGGCTGTTTGCTCGGGTTGGGGTGTGGGCGCGGGCCGGTCGGGGGGTGGCGGAGCGGGTGCCGCCTGGGCGTGGGGCGGGGTGGAGTCCGGGCCCGGCACGATGGCGGTGGGCGAGCGCAGCGGGTCGAAGTCCAGCAACTGTGCGGCATGTCGGCCCAGTTGGCCGAGCAGGGGGCCCGGCAGCCACTCGGCGGCGTCTTCCGTGGTGGTGCGGGTGGCGACTTGTTCTGGCGTGGGGCGTTGCGCCGGGTCCTTGTGCAGGCATTCCCGTACGAGCCCGAGAAGCGGTTCGGGCATCCCGTCCAGGTCCGGGTCCTCCTCCGCGATGCGGAACAGCTGGGCGTGCAGCCCGTTGCCGGTCGCGCCGAAGGGCTGGCGTCCGGTGGCGGCGTAGGCGAGGACCGAGCCGAGGCAGAACACATCGGAGGCGGCGGTGACGTGGAGTCCGCGGACCTGCTCGGGCGACATGAAGCCGGGGGAGCCGATCACCATGCCGGTGCGGGTCTGGAGGCTGTCTCCGCTGATGCTGTCCAGCGCCCGGGCGATGCCGAAGTCGATGACGCGCGGCCCGTCCACGGTCACCAGGACGTTGGACGGCTTGAGGTCACGGTGGACGAGGCCCGCCTCGTGGATGGCCCGCAGCGCGAGCGCGAGCCGGTTGGCGAGGACCCTCACCGAGTGCTCGGGCAACGGCCCGTGCTGCTCGGCCACGACGGTGTGCAGGTCGGGCCCGGGAACGTACTGCGTCGCCACCCAGGGGGTCTGGGCGTCGGTATCGGCGTCGAGGACCGCGGCCGTCCAGGCCCCGCCGACCCGCCTCGCCGCGGTGACCTCACGCGCGAACCGCCTCCGGAATTCCTGGTGTTGGGCGAATTCGGCCTGCACGACTTTGACCGCGACGGTCCGTCCCCCGCCCGACCGGGCGAGGTAGACAAGGCCCATGCCGCCGGCGCCGAGGCGGGCGATGAGCCGGTAGGGGCCTATGTGGGTCGGGTCTTCGGCGATCAAGGGGTCCACAGGAGGACGATAGACCGAGTCGTCCGATGGGCACACCCGAACCTGCCGAAGCAACAAGCGCGTCATGCTTCGACTCACCCGTCACACTGGGATTGTTCGTCTCCGCGTCGGGGGCCCAAGGTCCTGGCGTCCTTGAAGATGAACTCGCTGCTGTGCTGGGGCGGGTGGCCGCCGCGGGGATGGGCCCGGTAGTACTCCTCGCGGGAAGGCGTCGGACGGTGCATGACCCGGTGCGAGCGCAGGCGTCCGACCAGGTCCCGGATCTGGCGGGCGGTCACGGCGGCGAGGTCGTCACCCGGTCACAGGCGTACGGCGTCCAGGGGCGCGGTCTACCGCGCACTGTGGACTGCCTTCGTTGTCGCAGACGGCGGAGCGACTGGGTTCGTTGTCAAACGCTTCGCTTGGATGGCACGGGCTTCCCCGGCTATTCCCGTAGCCTCTTGCCCATCATTTCATTGGTACTTCATCCCCTCCGGGAAAACTTGCCGAGTCAGCACGGCGGCACCCGACCGGAGTTGTTCGCCTACTTCTCACCAAACCCATGGCCAGGCCAGGTTTGGCGTAGACGTGATCGCTGTGATCACACATGAGGAGTCCGATGAAATCTCTTCGTCTGACCGCCGTCGGCGGGGCGTTGGGCCTTGCCGTCCTGATCGGTGCCAGTCCCGCGCACGCCGCGGACCAGACACCGGCCGACACTTTGAAGGCCGGGGCCCAGCAAGGGGTCGCTGACGGGTATCCGGGCGTGATCGGCCTGATACGCGACGGCGGCTCCACCCAGCGCGTCCAGGCGGGTGTCGGCAAGGTCGGCACCAAGGTGCCCGCCGATCCCAAGGCACAGTTCCGGATCGGCAGCAACACCAAGGCGTTCACCGCTACCGTGCTACTTCAGCTGGAGAGCGAGCATCGCCTCTCCCTGGACGACAGCGTGGCCAAATGGCTGCCGGGGGTGGTCGCCGCCAACGGCTACGACGGCGCCAAGATCACCGTCCGGCAGCTGCTCAACCACACGTCGGGTCTGCCCGACTACATAGGCAGCCCGCAGATCGCCGGGCCCTACGCCGTCGACGCCAACGCCCGTCAGTCCTACCCGCCACAGACCCTGGTGAACATCGCCCTGGCCCTGCGCAAACCGGTCACAGCACCGGGCGAGAAGTTCGACTACGCCAACACCAACTACGTGTTGGCGGGCATGGTGATCAAGGCTGTCACGGGCAACGATGTCGCGAGCGAAGTCCACAAGCGCATCATCGAGCCACTCGGCCTCCATGACACCACCTTCCCCACCAAAGACCCAGCCCTGTACGGCAATTACCTCCACGGCTACGTGCATCCGGCGGTCTTCTACATCCAGGACGTCACGGTCTCCAACGTGCAACTCTTCGGGCCCGCCGGTGCGATGGTGTCGACGCTCGACGACCTGGCCACCTTCACCAGGGCGTTGCTGTCCGGACGCCTCCTGCCGCCCAGGCAGATGGCCGAGCTCAAGACCACCGTCCCGACCAGCGACGGAAAAACCCGCTACGGGCTGGGTATCCAGCACGCGCAGACGCCGTGCGGGAAGTGGGTATGGGAGCACACCGGAGCCGTCCTCGGGTACTACAGCTTCTGGCTGTCCAGTGAGGACGGCACCAAGCAAGTGGTGCAAGCCAACACTGAATACCACCTGATCCTCGGGACGCCGGGCCAGACCCACACCGGCTACGCCGCGTTGAACGCCTACTGCGCACTCTGACGACTGTCCGCCGGGTCGCGAACGAAGCCGGAGCCGAAGAGCTGCGACGGTCACGGTGCGGTAGAAGTTGTGCGCCCTGTAGGCCACGTTCTGTGTGGCCTACAGGCTGCCGCGGGTGGGAAGGATCGCTGTCCGTACGGACAGCGCACTCACCTTGGGGAACTCGTCAACGCCCTGCGGCACGAGGCCCACGCGGACAAACTCCGTAACCTACCGACGATTCCTGCATGAGAGCTGTCCGGCGCGAAGGCCGCAGTCGGCCACACGACAGTGATCGCGGACGGCGGCTACCGCGCACCGGCTTGGTCATCCCGCACCGCCGCGCCCCCTGCCTGGCGCTCTCCGAAGGCGGCTTGCCCACAGGGTCTGGCCGGAGCAAACGGGCGGCCGCTGATTCGTGGGTTCACGTCTCCGGTCACGCCTTCGGTCCCCCGCCGAGAGCAACCGTCCCGGCAACGGTTCAGCCACTCTCTGGTGCAATCCTCTCCGCGGCCTGGGGAAGGCGCGGCGTGGGCCAGGCCGGCTCCCACCGCCAGGTCGCCCAGCGTTCCGCCTGCGCGAAGACGCCGGAGAGTTCGGTGAGCATCGTCAGGATCTCGCCGCGGGCGGCGTCGACGGCGCGGTGCTCGGTGTCGGAGACGATGCCGAGGCGTCGCACGTGGGCGTACTCGTCTTCATCCTTCCACTCCCAGCGGGTGAGGTCGGGCGTGATCACCAGGTCCACGGTGAGGTCGAGGGTGTCGAACCCGGCGTCGGTGCGGCGGGTGGGGTGCTCGAAGTTGACGTACCAGTTCCGCAGCCGACGCCCGGGCCCGTCGGGCACGTAGAAGGCGTTGACGCTGAACCAGGCCGTGGGTGGCTTCCACAGCAGCAGGTCGGTCTCCTGCCACACCGCGCTCGCGAGCTCCCATCGGCCACTGGCCATCGCGTCGAACGCCTGCGTGCGCACCGACCGGTCCCCCTCCGCGCGGGCCTGCGCGTACAGGGCCGGCCACCGGACCTGCGCTCCGGGTGCGCAGGCGGTCACCAGCGCCTCGTCGGTGTCGGCGACGACCCGCAGCGCCTGCTCGCTCCACACCCGCCCGGAGCGGTGGACATCGCGCCGTACGACCGTCTGGCCCGTCTCGAAACCGCTCACCGTGTTCCCCTCCAGTGTCCAAGGCCATGCCCGGCCCGGCTTGCACACCTCAGCCCATCCCGGCCGGGTGGGAAAGCCGCCATCCGAGGGTGGCTTGCCCACCCTCCCGCCGGCTTGCCCACGCTCCCCTTGGGCTTGCCCGGCTACCGGCGACGCCCGAACGGACCGCGGCTCTTCTCCATATCCGCTTCGGCCGTCCCGGACGGTGATCTCCTCCACCTGGCGGCGCACGTCTCGCTCAGCCTCCGCACGGTCGGCGGCTCCTTCGCGCACGGCCTGCACAGCTGGTCCGACTCGCCCGGCCACGAGTGCTGCCTGATCTGAGGCAGGTGGTGCAGCGGTGTTATCGCCTCCTGTAGCGGAAGAGGAGGTCCTCGGCTTGGCGAGCGGTGATGCCGAGGGCTGTGGCGAGTTCTTCGGAACTCAGCGTCTGATAAGCGCTGTTGGCGGCGTGGTATCCGATGTTCTGTGCCAGGATCTCCAGGCGGCGAGCAGCTTTGAGGGCAGCTGCGGGGGCATCTCGTGTGATCGCGTCGAGTTCGTCACCTGCCTTGTTCAGCAGTTCGTCGATTTCCTTAGGGATGGCGACTGTTGACGCTTCCACCTCGTCGATGTGCTTGTACCAGTCCTCTGTGCAGTGGTCGGCGTCCCCGCGGACGGTCTCGTCTTCGTGTAGTTCGGTGTCGCCGATTCGCTCCCAGTCGATGGGGTACTCCGGGCCGGTCCAGCCGCACACGCATACCGCCCGCAGTACGTGCGCACGCGGGCCGGAGAAGGGGTGCCCGTCGTAGTGGGCCCAGAAGGTGCTCTTGTGCCCAAAGCTGCCCGAGGCGGAGCCGAAGTAGACCGGCTTGGGGACGCTCCCGTCCTCCAGCAGCACGCCGACCCGGCCCTCGTGCGACTTCCCGAACTCGCCTGTCACCCACGTCTCTTCCGGCACCTACGCGCTCCTCAGCTCGGCTGCTCGTCGCCCGCGCATGTCCAGATGCGGGCACACCACGACCCTCCCGCAATCAGCACTGCGCCGAGAGGAGAACCAGGAAGAAGGCTTGTGTTGAGCGTGAAGGGTGAGGCCCCGGTCGAATTGCATCCGGGCGCACCCGCGGACGAGGGCCGAAGAACCGTGCGCGGTCGCCAGGAGGCGACGGATCCGCCCTACCGTGGAGGGGATCCACGCAGACGCGAACGGTCAGGGCGCTCAGCGGTCACGTGACCCACCGGATAGGCCCTACTGAGGCTTGATATTGGGGTTGACGGCCCGTCTGGTGGTGCTATCCCACGGATATGGAGGAGATGGGGCTGACGTGTGAGGGGTGTCTGCAGCGGGAGAAGCTGCGGTTGCAGGCTGCCGAGTGGTTCGAAGAGGGCATCGCCCAGGCAGAGATAGCCCGGCGGTTGGGGGCTTCCCGGCAGGCAGTGCATGCCTGGTAGAAGAAGTGGAAGAACGGTGGGACACAGGCATTCCGTTCCTCAGGGCCGTCGGGCAGGCGCCCGCTGGTCTCCGAGGACGAATTCACACAGGTCGCAGAGGCGTTGAAGCAGGGACCTGCCGCACACGGCTTCACTGGAGGGTTGTGGACCCTGGCCCGGATCCGCCGGGTGATCAAGGAGGCGACTGGTGCCGAGTACACCAGCCCGTCCGGGGTGTGGCGGCTACTGAAGCGACACGGCTGGTCGCGGCAGATCCCCACGCGCCGGGCCTACGAACGCGACGAGAAGGTGGTGATGACCTGGCGGAGTGAGGTGTGGCCCCAGGTAAAACCACAGCCGAGCATCGCAAAGCGGTGATCGTCTTCTCGGACGAATCCGGTCTGTCGCTGCTGCCACCGGTGCGACGGACCTGGGCACCCGCCGGCCAGATCCCAACTCTGCAGATGCGGATGGGGCAGCGGCCCAAGGTCTCCGTCGTCGGCTGGTGCTGCTACAGCCTCGGCCAGCCAGCCCGCTACTTCTACCGGGTCGTACCGGGATCAGTCACCGATCGCATCCTGATCCGCCAGTTACACCAGGTGCACCGGTCTCTCGGCCGCCCAATCGTTCTGATCTGGGACAACCTCAGCAGCCATCGCAGCCGCCGGATGCGCGCGTTCGCCGCCCGCAGCCACTGGCTCACCTTGATCTATCTGCCGCCCTACGCACCGGACCTCAACCCGGTCGAAGGCGGCTGGGCGCACATCAAGAACGGACCGCTGGCCAACCTCGGCGCCCGAACTCTCGACGAACTCCTCACCACCGCCCGCCGCGGCCTGCGACACATCCAACGTCACCCGGCCCTGGCCACAGGATTCCTTTCCGCGGCGCACCTGGACTGGAACCCACAACCGTCAACCTCATAAGCAAAGGTCAGTAGACCACCCCGACGGGGCGTGCTCGCAGTCCTTGAAGAACGAACCCATACCGCGGGCCAGGGTCTTGGTTGCCATCGTCGAGCTGACTCCTCGGGTACCGATGCTGACGGTTTGCTGACCGCCCACGGTGCGAGACGTCTCTGACCTGCACGAAGCTGTGGAGCGTGTGATATGTGGTGGAACTTCGTGGGACGGTCCCACGAGGACATCGTCCAGGCCCGCGCGGACTGGATGACGGGTACCCGATTCGGTGAGGTGCACGGTTACGAAGGGGGCCGACTGCCGGCGCCGGAACTGCCTTCGGTGACCTTGCGGCCGCGGGGGAGGAGGCGCTGACCTGCGGTTTCGTTCCGCCGGCCGGATGGTGACGGAAGCGCTAGCCGTGCCTTGAAGGCGGTGAACTGGACGGCACGCCAAGCGCTGTCATGGGTCGGCCTTGTAGTGCGCCGGGAGTCGAGGGTTTGGTCGTCTGTGGCGTGGCCTGGTGGGGTCTGTCGGGGTCTGTCGGGATCAATGCTGATCCAATGCTGACTTGACTTTGCTGACGGGTGGTCAGGTCAAGGTAGGCGCGAATGCCGCTGCGGGGCGAGGGGAAGGTGACGTGGAACCCCACGGCCCAGCACTGGACGGAGCCGCGCTCCCGTTGCAAGGCCGGACTCCCAACGGCAGCGCCCAACTCAGGGCTGTTCGCACCCGTCTCCCGCACGTCGGGGGAGAACGGTACTGGGGGGTGATCCAGGCTCTCGGGATCCGCAACCGGGTCGGTGCCTCGGACTCGTGCATGGGCGGGAAGGGGCGTGCGTGGCGGTGCCTCAACCAGCGGTGGTGTCGGTCCAGCCCAGCGGATACGCGTCCGGGCCGGCAACGGGGACGGCCGGTTCACCCGCGGCGTGGGCGAAGGCCGTGAGGGCGTCGATCAGTGCCTGGCCCTGGGCGGGGTCCATGCGGCTGACGATAGTGGCGATCTCCGCCCGGCGGCGGGAGGTGACCTCGTCGACGAGCCGGCGCCCGTCGTCGGTGAGTTGGATCAGGGATTCGCGTCGGTTGGCGGGGTTGGGATGCCGCTCGGTCAGGCCGGCGGTGGTGAGCCGGTCGATCATGCGCATCGCCGTGGAGGGGTTGACGCCGAGAACCTCGGCGACCGTGGAGAGGTTGGCGTCGCCGTGCACGGACAGTGCCACCAGCAGCCGGAACTGGGGCAGCGTGACCGTGTCCTCCGCCGCGGCCAACGACCGCGCGGAGACGCCGACCAGCACCCGTGAGGCGGTCAACACCGCCCGGGTGACCGCGTCCACATCCGCCATCTCCGACGCCTTCCCCTCGCCTTTGATCACATTCCTTTCTACCTCGGCCATCGGCGCACTTGACATCGTTTGCATAATGCAAAAAGAGCTACGAGAGGAAAGGCATGACCGGTATAGACGCGACGCCCCCTGCTGATTCCGTCACCCCGACGCCGGCCGTTGAGGCCCGGCCCCCCTCCCCGGCAGCCCGGCTGGGCAGGGCGCCGTGGGGTGTGCTGGCCCTCGCGGTCGTGGTGGGAGCCGGCGCCGGGCTGGGATCAGTCGCCTTCCGCTGGCTGATAACGACCTTCACCCATCTCTTCTCCGGCCACGCCGACTACGCCGCCGCCGGTGGCAGCGCAAACCCCCATGTGCCGTGGCTGGGGGCGGCGTTCGTCGTCATCGCCCCGATGCTGGGCGGGTTGCTGTACGGGCCGTTGGTCGACCGGTTCGCCAAGGAGGCCCGGGGCCACGGCGTCCCCGAGGTCATGCTCGCCGTAGCCCAACGCGGCGGGCGGATCAACCCGCAGGTCTCCGTCGTCAAGGCGCTCGCCTCAGCCCTGTGCATCGGATCCGGCGGCTCCGTCGGGCGCGAGGGGCCCATCGTCCAGATCGGCTCCGCCCTCGGCTCGACGCTAGGGAGGGTGGTGAAGGTGCCCGCGGACCAGATGCGGTTGTTGGTCGCCTGCGGCGCGGCCGGCGGCATCGCCGCCACCTTCAACGCCCCACTGGCCGGCGTCTTCTTCGCCATGGAACTCATCCTGGGCACCTTCAGCGCCGAGGCGTTCGGCGCCACCGTCCTGGCCAGCGTCACCGCCAGCGTCATCGGACGCGCCGCCTTCGGCAACACCGCCTTCCTCACCCTGCCGCCCTTCCACCTCCAACACCTCGCCCAATACGGCCTGTTCGCCCTCCTCGGCGTGGTGGCCGGCGTCGTGGGCGTGGGCTTCACGCGCATCCTGTACTGGATCGAGGACGCCTGCGACTGGGCCTGGCGCGGGCCCGAGTGGCTGCGGCCCGCAGCCGGCGGTCTGCTGCTCGGCCTGGTGTTGTTGGCGCTGCCCGAGATGTACGGCGTCGGCTACCCCGTGCTTGAGAACGCCACCCGCGGCGGCTACGCCCTCGCCTTCCTCCTTCTCCTCCTGGCCGGCAAGGTCATCGCCACCAGCCTGACCATCGGCATCGGCGGATCCGGCGGCGTCTTCGCCCCCAGCCTGTTCATCGGGGCCATGCTGGGCGCCGCATACGGCGCGCTGACCGGTCATCTCATACCCGGCACCGCCGGCGACGCCGGCGCCTACGCCCTGGTCGGCATGGGCGCGGTCTTCGCCGGCGCCTCACGCGCACCCATCACCGCCGTCGTCATCCTCTTCGAACTCACCGGCCAGTACACGATCATCCTGCCCCTGATGCTCGCCATCGTCCTGGCCACCGCCACCAGCCGCCTGCTCACCCGCGACACCATCTACACCCTCAAACTCCGCCGCCGCGGCATCAACCTCCACGCCCCCGCGCCCCACACCCCTCTCGGCACGCAGACCGTGGGCACGGTGATGGAGGCCGTACCGGCCCCCCTGTCCACGGCCGCCGATCTCACCACCGCGGCGAACCTGCTGACCCGCTCTGAGCACGGCGTGCTCCCGGTCGTCGACGACCAGGGACGCTGCGTGGGCACGCTCACCGCCCGAGCCGTCGCCGAAGCGCTCGCCGACGACCTCGACACCCAACCGACGAGGGCGAGCGACCTCGCCCAACTCGCTCCGCCCATCACCGCGGACATGCCGCTGGCCACCGCCCTGCACGCCCTGATGACCGCCCCCGGCACCGGCCTGCCCGTCGTCGACCCGAACAAGAAGCACCTCGTGGGTTGGCTGACCCACCAAGGCGCCCTCCGCGTCCTGCACACCGCCGCTCCCTCGCCGACCACCACCGTCGCCTGACGTCGGCCCACCGGCCTGGCGGCCAGCCCACCCCTCCCCACTGGACCTCAGGAAAGGGGAACCACTCGCATGAAGGTCGTCATCTGTGGCGCCGGTATCGCCGGCCTCGCCCTCGCCCAACGCCTGGACACCCTCGGTGGGGACGTCGTCGTCCTGGAGCCCGGGCATTGACACCCCTCCATGAGTCGCTTGTCCGGAGCGCCGAGGGTTCCGTGAGAAAACGGGTTCGGCGTGGCTGTGGAGAGGGAGGTATGGGGCCCTTCGCGGAGTGAGTGAAGGGTTGAAGAGGCGATGTGCGGCCGGACATGTCGAACTCATCGGAGAGCAAGGGAACTTGGTATTCGTACGCCCCAACGGCGACGGATCCGGATCGCATTGGTGGCAGCGTTGGTGGTGACTGCCCTCGTGCCCTCGTGCCCTCGCCGAGCGAAGCGGCGCAGCGCCTCACGGTGGGCACCTTCGTCTACGCCACCTCGCCCGCGGCTCCGTCGACCGCACAGCCGGATCCGACCGGCCGGCAGACCTGGCGCGCCACCGGCCCGACGAGTGCGCCACGAGCCCAGTTCAGGCGGCGGCCGGCAACCGTGGTGACGGCCGGCCATATATGACCGCCAGCTATGGCCTGTTCGCCGAGCCACCGGCCGCCGAGTCTCGGGGACGGATCAAGTTCCGTTCCGCGGCAGCTCCTGACATCGGGTCGACGAGCCTGCTGCCATGCCCACCCAGCGATGAGGAGAGGTCTCATGAAGTCCGCCAAGTCCGCACGTCTGGCTGCCATCGGCGCGACGCTGACGCTTGCCGTACTGACCACCGCCGGCCCCGCGAACGCCGACGTGCCGACGGCGGCAGGCATCCTGCAGGCCGGAGCCCAGCAGGGCATCGCCGACGGATACCCCGCCTCGATCGGCATGGTCCGCTCGGGCGCCTCCACCCGGTACGTGTCGGCTGGCACCGGCGACACCGCCACCAAGGTGCCGGCCGACCCCAAGGCGCAGTTCCGGATCGGCAGTAACACCAAGGCTTTCATCGCCACCGTGCTGCTCCAGCTGGAGGCCGAGGGCAAGCTCTCCCTCGACGACACCGTCGGCAAGTGGCTGCCCGGCGCCGTCAACGCCAACGGCTACGACGGAAACAAGATCACCATCCGCGAACTGCTCAACCACACCTCCAGCCTGCCCGACTACTTCACCAGCGCGACGGTCTACCGCTCCTACGCCTCGAACAGCGAGCCCCACCGGATCTGGCCACCGCAGACCCTGGTGGACCTCGGCCTCGCGCAGCACCAGCCCACCAGCGCACCGGGGCAGAAGTTCTCCTACTCCAACACCAACTACATCCTGGCCGGCATGGTGATCAAGGCCGCCACCGACAACGACCCGGCAACCGAGATCCAGAACCGGATCATCCGGCCCCTCGGCTTGCACAACACCAGCTTCCCCACCTCCGATCCCGCCCTGCACGGCAACTACCTGCACGGCTACGAGTACTTGTGGCTCGGCTCAGTACTCAAGGACGTCACGGTCTCCAACGTCCAGGCCGTCGGGTCCGCCGGGGCGATGGTCTCGACCCTGGATGACCTCGCCACCTTCGACCGGGCGCTGATCACCGGCAAGCTCCTGCCGCCCGCGCAGGAGACGGAACTGAAGACCACCGTGCCCACGGGCAACGGCACCACCCGCTACGGCCTGGGCATCGGCCTCTACCAGACGCCGTGCGGCCAGCGGGTCTGGACGCACACCGGGGGCATACTCGGCTACGTCAGCACCTGGGAGATCAGCGACGACGGCAGCAAGCAGGTCCTCGTAGCCAACAACGAAGACCACCTGCAGGAGAACACCAAGGGGCAGACGGACATCCAGAAGGGGGCCAACAACGCCTTCTGCGCACTGTGAACCCGTGGACTCACCGACTCACCGACTCACCGACTCACGAACTCAGCGACGGGGAACCGCTGATGACATCCCCCGGGCCAGTCGGCGACCCAACGCCAGGACGGCCCTCGCCGCCCTCACCCTCACCGCGGTGCCGCCGCCCACGCAGACACCACCCCACCGACCTTCACCAACGGCTTCGGTCTGACCCAGCTCGATGCCCCGTGGTGCACTCCGGCACCAACTTCACCATCACGGTGACCACCCCGCAGCCCTCCGGCATGCACCAGAACCGGATCGCCCTACCCAAGGACCGCGCGGCCGACCCTACCAAGCGCTGGCCGATGACCTACTAGTGTCGTCGGGCTGGCCGTTCATGAGGAGGCTCCGGTCGTGGTGTCGGTAGGAAGTGGGCGGCCTGGGGCTTCAGCGCTACACCTTGCTCGCCAGTGAGAACGACAGGCCGGCCGTGGGGGAGACGAGGCAGCGCCCCCTGTGACAGCCCCTACGGCGTCCCGTACAGCGCTCCCTACGGCGTCCCCTACGGCGCCCCCTATGGCGTCCCCCGATGCTGCACGCGTCCGTGCTGCGCGGCCCGCTGACCTCCCGTGGGATGCGTGGTAAGCGGGTCCCAGCGACGCCGACAACCCTCCGTTCGTACCTGCCCGTTGCTGCGTTGATGAGTGGCGTTGGTGGTGGGGGTGGGGTGTGGGTGCGGTCCGCGCGTCGGGTTCGACGGAGCGCTCGCCGCGCGGCACCAGCACGCGGCTGGACCGCGGTCGGTCTCGCGCGGGTGCGGGGGTGCGACCGGTCGCACCGCTACGGATGTCCGGTGGAGGCGCCCACGGTGTCCTGCGGGGCGTCCACCCCGCCGCCGGGGCCCAGCGGACGGCGTCCGGAGCGTGGCCCGATCGTCTTCCGCTTGGCCACCTTCTGCCGGGCCGACCAGTTGCCTGACCGGCTTCCCGGCCCGCACTCCGACCACCGATTGTTCCGGCCGGCTGCGTTACCTGCCGCGCTGTCGACGCGTTAAGGCGACTGTGGAGGTGGCCAAATCACATCTCCTTCTCATCTTTCATCGTGCGAATCCCTCCTTCCCCTCATGAGGAGCGTTGTGCCCTGGCTCTCTCGGATGACCCCTGCCGTGCTGTCGCTGGCGCTGTTGTCGGGCGCGGCAACCACCCTGCCCGCAGCATCCGCTGTCGCGACGAAGCACATTGCGGAGCAGCCCGCTTGGCTGTGCAAGCCCGGCATCCCGCGCAATCCCTGCAACCAGGATCTCGCTGGAAGTCCCCAACGGCCGGGCCCCGGTGGTGCGTTCACCATGCGCTACCCCTCCGGCCAGTCGGTGACGCTGGATGCCCAGCGCGTCCCGTCCGACCGTAAGGAGCGCTTCGCCGCGCCCCACCGGCCGCCGGTGGACTGCTTCTACGCCTACCCGACCGTGGACATGCTCGGCCAGAACGCCTTCCGAGTGCCCGAGGATCACGTCATGGCGGTGCTCATGGCCCAGGCGGCGCGGTTCTCCGCCAACTGCCGGATCTTCGCGCCGGTCTACCGCCAGGCGACGTTCGCCGAACACATGCTGGGCGGCAAGGAGGCCGCGCTGGCCCGCGGCCAGGCGGACATCACCCGTGCCTGGCAGCACTATTGGCAGCACGACAACCTCGACCCCGTCACCCATCGACACCGCGGAGTGGTCATCCTCGGCCACTCCCAGGGCGCCACGGCCCTCACCGCGATGATGCGGCGGGAGATCGACCCGAAGCCGGCCGTCCGCCGTCACCTGATCTCGGCGGTCCTGCTCGGCGGTGACGTCACCACCGCCTCGTTCCGCCACCTTCCGGCCTGTGCGCGGAACAGTCGCCGTGCGCCGATGCCCACCGGCTGCGTCGTGGCCTACTCCAGCTACGCCAAGGCCCCCACCCGCAAAGATATGTTCGGCCACACCAACGCACCCGACACCCACGTCCTGTGCGTCAACCCGGCCGCCCTGCTGAACGGCGTGCCCAACCAGCGCCGTCAGCGGCTGGACACCTACATGCCCACCCGCAGAGCCCTCAACGGCAACCCGCTGGCCCCGAAGGGCAGCCTGGGGCTCATCCTGACCGGGTACCAGGTCTCCGACGCGGACGCCGGTTACGTCCACCGCCCCAGCGCCCTCGACGGACAGTGCCGCCTGAACAAGACCGGTCACAGCACCACGAGTTGGCTCCAGGTCTCGGGTGACACAGCCGCCGTCACCGAGCCCGGCGCACACAGTATCCTCAGCGGCCTGCACGTGATCGACTTCAACGTCGCCCAGGGCGACCTCACCCGACTCGTACGGGCCCAGTCCAACGCGTGGCTCGCTTCGCGTGCTTGACGCCTGAACGGTGAGGCCCGGAGCCCTTGCCTGAGGGCGTGAACCCGAGTCGGGAACGGCGCGTATGCGCGGCCGCCATGCCTGTCCCATCGCCGCCTCCAGAGGCAGGGCTGTCTGAGGGGCAGTCAGAGGCCCAGCTGGGAGGTACAAACCTCTTGCTGGGCCTCTTCGTTGTTCGGGCAGGGTGGAAGAAGACAGCCTTGGGGGGCCGCATCCGCGCCCATGCGTTGGCCGCGGTCATGCCGACCGCCGGGTGCATGGCGCAGTAGCGCGGCGCGGGTTGGGCCAGGGCGTCCCGTGACCCGTGACCCGTGACCCGTGACCCGTGACGAGAGCCTCCGCGGCAAACGGGGCCAACAGCACGCCATCCGCTCACGCGCCCAACTCCGGCACAGCCCCGCCCTGTTGCGTCGCATCGTCACGGACGACCCCAGCGTCCCGGTCACCCGGGTGCCCACGGCCGCCGGGACCCTCGCCAGCCACGCTGGCAGCGTCTCCATGCACCGCGTCACCCCCATCGTCGGAGACACCGCCCGCGTCAGCGCCGTCCTCACCTACAACTCCCAGCCCGGGCAGGCCCTCGGCTCCCTACGCGGTTGTGGCGATGCCGCCGTCGACGGGGATCACGGCGCCTGTGAGGTATGCGCCTGCCCGGCTGGCGAGGAACACGGCGACACCCGCCATGTCGTCGTCGCGGCCGATCCGGCCCAGTGGGGCCGACGCCGCAATCGCCTCGCCGAACTCGTCGAGGGTTGCCTCCATCATCGCCGACGGGAACGGCCCCGGCGCCACGGCGTTCACGGTGACGTGCTGCGGTCCCAGTTCCTTGGCGAGCACTCTGGTGAGTTGATGCAGTGCGGCCTTGCTGCTGGAGTACGAGTAGTTGGGCCGCTGGGGGATGTGGATGGCGGCGATGCTGCCGATGTTGATGATCCGCGCGGGATCGTCGGCGGTGCCCGCCTTGCGAAGTGCGGGCAGCAGCGCCTGGACCAGCCAGAACGGCGACTTCAGGTTGAGGTCGACGACCGTGTCCCAGGCCGCGTCTGGGAACGTCGCCAGCGGCTCGTCCCACATGGCGCCCGCGTTGTTGACGAGGATGTCGAGACGCTCCGAGTCGGCGGTGACAAGGTCGGACAGTCGCCGACACTCGTCGTGGCGGGACAGGTCGGCGGGGATGGCCCGCACCTCACCAAATTTGGACAGCTGTTCCTGCGCCTGAGCGCACGCTTCCGCGTTGCGTGAGCTGATGACCACGCGGACGCCCGCTTGGAGAAGGCCACGCGCGATCATCATTCCGATGCCTCGGGTACCACCGGTGACGAGCGCGCGCTTTCCACTCAGATCGAAAAGTTCTGCGTGCGTGGTGAAGTGGTTGTCCACCACTTACCCCCTTTTCAGTTGGTCGTGCGGGATGGTGCGTCGACGCGTGGGGTGTTCGGTTCAGCTGTCTCAACGCTATGGCCTTGGAGTGCACTCCAAGCAAGCGGAACTCGGAGCCGACGGAGCCGACGGACCGCGTCCGCAGCCGCCTCAAGACCCTGGCGCGATCACCGGTCGCCGCCTTGTGGCCGCTCCCGGACCACGTCGGTCGCTGCCATGGGCCGCGCCGCCCGGTCGTCGCCGGCGGGCGCGTCGCGCAGCAGCTCGCGCTGGGCGGCCGGCAGCGCGTCCAGGAGTTGCTGGGGATCGGTCATCAGCCGTCGCCCCGCCCTTCCGGGGCGTCCTCGGCGGCCACTTGGCGCAGGGTGCGGCCGCTGAGCACGGAACGGGCCCTGCGGGCATCGGGGGTGCCGCGCCCCTCGGCGCGGTCGTCGTTCTCCTTCACCAGCAGCCAGGACTCCCGTTCACCGGAGCCTTGACCACCCCGGAACCGGGTGAGCGCATAGCCACCGTGCAACTTGCTGCCGTCCAACCAGAAGGCGACGTGGCCCTCGTCCAGGGACTCCCGGAAGGACCGGGAGCGGGCCCCGGACCGGGAGCCTCCCTTCCGCTTGTGCCGCAGCGGGTGGAAGCTGCCCTCGTCCCAGACGATCACGGTCCCCGCGCCGTACTCGCCCTCCGGAATGACGCCCTCGAACTCCCGGTATTCCAGCGGGTGGTCCTCGGTCGGCATGGCCAGCCGCTTGTCGTGCGGATCGGTGGACGGGCCCTTGGGCACCGACCAGGACTTCAGCACGCCGTCGACCTCCAGCCGGAAGTCGAAGTGCAGGGTGCTGGCGTCATGGATCTGGACCACGAAGTGCGGCTCGGCGGCGCCCGCGCCCCCACCGCTCTCGCCGGGGCCGCCCGACGGCTCCCCGGTGCGGTCGAAGTGCCGCTTGCCCCGGTAGGCGCCCAGGCTGTCCTTCGACTTCGTGCCGCGCTCCGCACGTTCACGTCCGTCTGCCACCACGTCGCCCACCCACCTTCCGTAGCCATGGCGCTTCCGCGGCCTCGGTGATCGTCCTTCCGATGCCCGATGCCCGATGCCCGATGCCCGATGCCCGATGCCCGATGCCCGGCTCCCGGCGGCAGGCTCCCGGCCTCGGCGACCGGCGTCGCCCGGCTGCCGGCGGCTTCACCGGCCCTCTCTCCACTCTGGCGCGCGGCGACACGGGCCGCACGTGCGGAGGTCTGCGGCATCCGCGATGACGCACTGCTTACTCCCATTTGCCCAGGTTGGTCGACCATGGGGTGACTAACGGGCGTCGCCGAGGGGCACCCGAAGACCATGGGCGCGAGGTGGGAATGCCTGGGAGCCTCGCACGAGGGCCGTGCCACCGCCTCGCCCCCGAACGTCCTCGACCGTAGGAGTGCACGTGAACCGCCGCCGTCCTCGGATCGTGATCGTCGGAGCCGGCTTCGCCGGCTACACCTGCGCCCGCACCCTGGCCAAACTGGCCAAGGGGGCCGCCGAGATCGTGCTGCTCAATCCGCACGACTACTTCCTGTACGTACCGCTGCTGCCGGAGGTCGCCGCGGGGGTCCTGGAACCCCGCCGGATCTCCGTCTCGCTCACCGGGACCCTGCCGGGCGTCCGACTCGTCCTCGGGCAGGCCCACGACGTGGACTTCGACGCCCGTCGGGTGGCCTTCACCGACCCCGAGGACCGGGAGGGCTCGCTCTCCTACGACCGGTTGGTGCTGACCGTAGGCAGCGTCAACAAGCTGCTGCCGATCCCCGGGGTGGCGGAGCACGCCCACGGCTTCCGCGGGATGCCCGAGGCGTTGTACCTGCGCGACCACATGACCCGTCAGATCGAGCTGGCCGGCGCGGCCGACGACCCGGCCGAACGCGCCGCGCGGACCACCTTCGTCGTGGTGGGCGCCGGCTACACCGGCACCGAGGTGACCGCCCAAGGCGCGCGCTACACCACGGCGTTGGCCCGCCAGAACGCCGGGCTGCGGGACGATCCGCCGCCGCGGTGGCTCCTGTTGGACCTCGCCGACCGGCTGCTGCCGGAGCTGGACGTGCGGCTGTCGCGCACCGCCGAGCGGGTACTGGGTGGGCGCGGCGTGGAGATCCGCACCGGGACCTCCGTGAAGGAGGCGACCTCGGACGGGGTGCTGCTCGACGACGGCGAGTTCGTCGCCAGCCGGTCGCTCATCTGGTGCGTGGGCGTCCGCCCCGACCCGTTCGTCGCGGGGCTGGGGCTGCCCACCGAGAAGGGGCGGTTGTGCGTCGATGAGCAGTTGCGGGTTCCCGGCCGGCCAGGGGTCTTCGCCTGCGGTGACGCCGCCGCCGTACCGGACCTGACCCGCCCCGGCGAGCTGACGCCGATGACCGCGCAGCACGCCGAACGGCAGGGCCGGACCGCGGCGCACAACGTCGCGGCGTCCTGCGGCCGGGGCGCGCCGCGCGCCTACGAGCATCACGACCTGGGCTTCATGGTCGACCTGGGCGGCGGGCAGGCGGCCGCCAACCCGTTCCACGTCCCGCTGTCCGGCCCGCTCGCCGGTGCGGTCACCCGCGGGTACCACCTGCTGTCGATGCCCGGGAACCGCGCCCGCGTCGCGGCCGACTGGCTGCTCGACGCCGTCCTGCCCCGCCAGGGTGTCCAACTGGGCCTGGTGCGCTCCTGGTCGGTGCCGTTGGACACCGCCTCACCCGAGCTGGCCCGCGTGCCCCGCGGCTCCAGCGGCGACACGAAGTAGACGAAGCAAGATGTGCGACTCAGATGCCTGAACTGCCCGACGTCGCGGCCTTCCAGACCGTCCTCGCCGACTGCGCGCAAGGGCGGAAGATCCGCCGGGTCGAGGTGTGGGACGCCGGCGTGCTCCACGGTGTGAGCGCCGTGGGGCTGCGTCGCGCTGTCGAGGGGCGGACGTTCGCCGCGCCCCGACGCCACGGAAAGTGGCTGCTCGCGCCCCTGGGCGGCGACTCCCCGACCCTGCTGCTGCACTTCGGCATGACCGGCGAGTTGGTCTGCTGCCATCCCGACGACGAGCCCGCCGCGCACGACCGCGTCGCCTTCACCGTCGCCACCGATCGGCAACTCCGCTACCGCGACCAACGCAAGCTCCGCGGCCTCTGGCTCGCCGACGACGCGGACCAGGTTCTGGAACACCAAGGCCCCGACGCGCTGGACGTGTCGCGCGACGCGTTCGACGCGGCCCTCACCGGTCGCCGCGGTGGCATCAAGTCGGCCCTCATGGACCAGTCGGTCCTGGCGGGACTCGGCAATCTGCTGGCCGACGAGATCCTGTGGCGCGCCCACCTGCACCCCACCCGCCAGGCCCGTTCCCTCAGCGCCGCCGAACGCGGGGAGCTGTATCGCTGCATGCGGCGCACCCTGCGTTCGGCGGTCCGTGCCGGACGCGTTCCACCCCGCAGGTCCTGGCTCACCGGTCACCGCGACGTCCCCGCCGGCGCCCGCTGCCCCCGCTGCGACGTCCAGCTACGCCACGCCCGCGTAGCCGGCCGCGGAACTGTCTGGTGCCCCAACTGCCAAGCGTTATAGGGGGGTTACTTTCACCGTTGCTCACCGCGCCCAAGCGGGTTGTACGGAGCAACGACCGGAACCGCCGGTGTGGCGCGGGCGGTGGCGACGACCGGCTACACCGGCACTGGGGCGTCGCGCCGGAATCCTTTCCCGGTCACGTGGCGATCGGCCTGCCGCTGCCCGGCAGCCGCAACGACTGCCGGGCGTTCACGGAGCCCGGAGCTCACAGCAGGAAGCGGAGCATGCCGTTCACCGGAGGGCGCGAGCCCGTGTGGAACACACCCTGGCGCGGTTGAAGAACTGGAAGCCCCTGCGGGACTGCCGGCTCAAGGGCCACGGCGTTCACCAGACCATGCTCGGCATCGCCCGGCTCCACAACCTGGCCCTCACCGGCAAACTCACGCCTCATACGGGACAACCTCAGGCCGGCACCGAAAGGCCCTGGATCAGGAGCTGCTTGAGGTCAGACTCAGCGGGGATGGGAGTTCCCCACGCGGCACCGCCGTTGCCCCAGCCGGCGTTGATGTCGAATGTGACATCTCGCTCGCTGACTCCGGAAATGTCGATGAGCATCCCCGGACCGTAGGAGCTAGCCACTACGGTCCCGAGATTGACGTTCTTTACCGCGAAGAAGAGCAGGATCTGCTCTACCGGCTGGAACGTGTCAAGGAAATCGCCATTCAACGGAAAGGCGCACATGGGAACTGCGGCAGCCGTTTGA
Organism: Streptomyces sp. NPDC057743; assembly: GCF_042798755.1. Lineage (NCBI taxonomy): Bacteria > Bacillati > Actinomycetota > Actinomycetes > Kitasatosporales > Streptomycetaceae > Streptomyces > Streptomyces sp. NPDC057743. The sequence continues at coordinate 30,556 of NZ_JBHVJX010000037.1, read as the reverse complement.
TTGCTCTTTTGCGAGATGCCGCACGTGAAGTACTGCTGCAGTTTGTTGTTGACTCCGATCTGCCCAGGGAGGTTGGCGTCGTCGTAGACGTCGCCAGTGCCCGCCGGGTTCGTGACGTCAAGTCTCTGTTCGAGCTCGATTTCGTAGCTGGCCGAGGCTGTGATCTGCCCATCGGGAATGATCTTGCTTGAGGAGGTGAAGGCTTGGTACTGCGCGTTCCACTGGACCAAGGTCCCGGTGGAATAGGTCGAGCTGGCGAACTACACCAGCGGCATTGCGTCTTGTTTTGGCTGTCCCGCGATGGCTTTGAATCCGTACAGGCGGTACTTCCCGTTTTGTAGGGTGTCTGCCGTTGTCTGGTCCATCGTGATTTTGATCGTGTAGTCGTAGCTGTCCTTGGCCATTATCTGCCTCCTTGGTCGAGGGGGTCGGGTGTGCTGGTGGCATATGCGGCGACGCCTCGCCTTGGTACCACGCACGTCTACACCCGGGAAGCTCCGCTAAAAACTTCACTCCAACAGGCGTGAAGTTTTGCCGGCAATACCGGCCATTCGGTCGGCCTCCTCGCCCGTGAACGTCACGTCCTCTCCAGCATTTTTGGATTTGCTAGAGAGCGAACAGGCATGCCGAATCCGGCTCTGCGACTTGCGCACAGATGCCTTGATGTGGCGCAGGAGGGCGGGAAGGCCTGCGGTTGCGGTGGCGGAGGGTCCGTCGCAGGGGGCCTGGTCGGGGTTGGGGTGGGCCTCGATGAACAGGCCGGCCAGGCCGAGGGCGGTGTCGGCCCGGGCCAGGCGGGCGGCGAACTGGCCGCGGTGCAGGCGGTGATGGCCGATATCGTCGCCCCAAAGGACCGCGTCCGCGCCTTCTCCCTCAACTACTGGGCGATCAACCTGGGTTTCGCGGTCTCCTCCAGCGTCGCCGGGCTGATCGCCGAACACGGTTATCTGGCCCTCTTCTTGGGCGAGGCGACGCCGGTGTTGGCCTGTGCGCTGGTGGTGTTCTTCGCGTTGCCGGAATCGCGCCCGGCGGTCGGCGGGACGGCGACGGCCGGGCGCGCGCCAAGGCGGGCGGGACGGGGAGCTGCGCGGTACCGAGATCGCCAAGCGCGGCTACCCCGGCGTCAGGATCGGCGGACAGGCGGTTGCCCCTGGGATCGGCCGCATCGACGAGGACATCGCGTGAAGGTCATCCACCAGCGATACGTCGCCTACTCCGACGCCCACTACGCCGGCAACCTCGTCGACGGCCACGAGAGCCTGTTCGCCGGGTATTCCTCGGTCGAGTTCCTCGCTCCGGTCCGCGGCGGGGACGTCATCGAGGTCGAGGCGCGCCTCGTGTCCCGAGGAAAACGGAGTCGAGCGGTCGCGTTCGAACTGCGCGTCATCTGCCGCTCGTTGGACGAGACCGGCCGGGCCGAGGTCCTGGCCGAGCCCATCGTGGCCACCCGGGCGCTGGGGACGGGTGTCGTGCCGGCCGACGCAGTCAAGAAAGCGAGTTGAATGAGCCATGGATACGTCGAGCGACGTACGTGAAGAGTCGTGCGAGAGCGTCGTGGTCGGTACGGGCATGGCGGGGTTAATGGCGGCAACCACCCTGTCCGATCGGGACGTTGTCGTACTCGAAGCCGCCGGTCGGGCCGGGGAACGCGTGGAGTCGGTTCGCCAGGGCGACTACTGGATCAACCTCGGAACGCAGTTCACCGAGGGAACCGGCACCCTGATCGAAGCCCTCGAACGCCACCAGATCCCCATGGGAACGCTGGCGGGCAAGAAGGTGGCCCTCGCGCTCAACGGAAAGCAGGTCGACACCTCGAATCCGTTCGGCCTGATGTTGCGCTCCCGGATGACCTTCATGGACCGGGTCGGACTGGCGGCGGTCGGCGCGCGCATCCTCGCGGCCGTACCGTTCCTGGCGATGAACCCCGACAACGCCCTGGCGAAGCGGGTCCGGGCGTTACTCGATGCGCGCTCCGCGTCGTACGTGCTGCGCGGCGTTCGCTCCGAAGTCGCGCGGATCATGGTCCGTCCTGGTCCGGGCAGTGGAGGGGATGCGAACCGGAGGAGACGGCGGCTACCCAGTTCGCGATCTCGATGGGAATCCTCCTCACGGATCCGGAGAAGGTTCCGAACTTCTCCCTGCCGGCAGGAGGAAACCAGACCCTCACCGACGTCCTCGCCGCCGACCTCGGCGACCGGCTGCGACTGAACTCGCCCGTGAGCACGGTGGAATGGACCGAGGACGGCGCCGTCGTGGACTACGAGGACGAGAACGGCCCGGCGCGCATACGCGCCCGCCGTGCGATCGTGGCCGTTCCCGGCGACACGGCGCTGAAGATCATGCCGGACCTCCCACCTGCCTATCGGGCGGCGTTCGACGCCATTCACTACGGCCGGTACGTGGTGGTGGGCTACTTCACCCGCGAGGAGGGCCCGCAGCGGTGGGACGACTACCTCGCCGTGTCGACGCCGCAGCTGTCGTTCCAGGCGATGTTCAACCATGCCGCGGCGATGCGCGGTTCCGGCCCACGCAGGCCGGGCGGGGCGCTGGCCTGCTTTGCGGGCGGTGCGGTAGCCGACAGCCTGTTCCCGCTCACCGACGAGGAGATCGTTACCCGATTCACCACAGACCTTCTCTCGCTCTACCCCGAGCTCAAGGGGAAGCTCGACGAGGGGATCGTCCGACGCCACCACCGGGGCGTACCGTTCTGGGCACCGGGCGAACGCGCCTCGCTGCCGACGCTGCGCCAACCCCTCGGCCCCGTCTACCTGGCCGGCGACTACCAGCTCGACATGCCCTCACTCGCCGACGCGGCCACGTCGGGCGAACGGGCCGCGAAGCAGGTGCTGGCGAGCCTGCCCCGCCCGGTGCGCTGACGATCCGACGCTTCCGCAGTCGAGTCGCTATGTCGGGTTCTCCTGGCGCCAGGACCGCCTGATTCGGTCGATCATGTCGACGAACAGCTCGAAGCTGCGGTCGACCCGGTCCTGGTCCTCGGTGGCGAGCAGGTCGAGCTGGAGGCCACGCGCCTGCGCCACGATCATCGAGGCCACCAGGGAAGCTTGGCCGGCCGGGCACCCTTCGGCCAGAACGAGGCTTTCCATCAGCGCCAGCGAGTCATGCGCGGCCCGTTGAAGGTGGCGCTTATAGCGTTCGGGCTGCCGCACCGCCAGTGCGTGCACTTCGAACAGCAGCCGGTAGACGGCCATGTCCTTGGGGGCGGTTGTCGTCCGCCACCAGCGTGTCAGGCTCGTCAGATCGTGCGGCGATCCGCCGAGGTCCGCGGCCTCCGCCAGCCGATGCCGGAGGAGCTCGATCACCTCCGTGAGCAGGTTCTCCTTGGAGCCGAAGTGATGCAGCAGCGTCCCATGGCTCACCCCGATCGCGTGGGCCATCGGCCGCATCGCCAGGCCGCCGACCCCGTGCTCCAGGACGAAGTCGGCGACGGCGCTGAGCAGTTCAGGCCGCCGATGCTGGTAACGAAGGCTCCGACCGTCGATGTGCTCCGTGTCCACGCGGCTGATCGTACGGGAGCGACAAGTAGATTGACCAAGTGGTCAATCTACTTTTACGGTGACGGCCATGAGCCACGACATCGGGCGTCTGCACCATGTAGGCCACGTCGTCAGCGACATGGGAGAGGCCCTCACGCTCTACCGGCGGCTGGGCTTCACCGTGGAACCGCCGGCCTATCCGACGCTGGCCCGGCGCGCGGGTGCTGCCCCGGAGCCGTTCGGCGCGGCGAACACGCACGCCGACTTCCCGCACAGCTTCGTCGAGCTTGTCACCTGCGTGCAGGAGGGAGGGGACACCCGGGTCCCCGGTGAGGCAAAACTCGTGCCCCTGCAGGCTCCGGCCGAGTTGCTGCCCCAGCTCGTGGAACGGATCAGCGACACGAGTGCCAACGTCGCGGCGTGGCTGGACCGCTTCGAGGGCCTGCACATCCTCATGTTCTCCTCGCCCGACATCGACGCCGCCGCCGCGCGACTGAGCGAGGCCCGCGTGGTACACGGCGGAGTCAACACCGTGCACCGTCCCGTGGAGACCATCGCGGGAACCCTCATGGAGTCCATCCGCTACCTGGAGGTCGACGGCTGCGCACCGGGGGCGAGGCCGGGCACGGTGTCGGAGGGCAGGGTGGGGGTGGTCTCGGATCTCGCCCCGCACGTGCAAGGCTCGCGGCAGACGGGCCACCTCAACGGCGCCTTCGAGCTCGTCGAGGTCATGGCCTGCGTTGCCGAGGCCGACCTCGACACCACAGCAGCCAGATACCAGGACTACCTGGACCGTCCTGCGCGACCCGACGGGCCGTCGCGGTTCTTCGACCTCGACGGCGCCCGGCTGACGCTCGTACCCGAGTCCCATCTCGCGACCGTCCTGCCGGGCGACCACGCCCCCGCTCTCCCCGCCTTCGTCGCCTACGCAGTCGCCGTGCACGACCTCTCCGCCACCCGGAAGCTGCTGCAGGACAACGGAGTCCCGCATCACCGAACCGGCTCAGGCGACCTTTTCGTCCCCGCCACCTCTGCGTTGGGCGCCGCGGTCATCTTCCGCGCGGCGACGGGGACACAAGACCAACGGCCCCAGCCGGCACGAGCCTTCAGAAGGTGATGAGGGCCTTGCCGAGGAGGCCGCCGGCTTCGAAACGCTGGTGGGCGGTGCGGATGTCGTCGAGCGGGAAGCGGTCGGCGATCCGCAGCCGCAGCTCGCCGGTGTCGACGAGCTTGGCGAGGTGGGCGAGGTCGGTGGCGTTCTCCTGGACGTAGCTCTTGCGGGCGCCCGGCACGTCGGGCAGGGGGTGGTCGGCGACGGAGACGAAGCGCCCTCCGGGGGCGAGGGCCGCAGCCACGTCCGTGCCGGCGGTGTCGAGGACGGCCTGATACCGGCCGCGGGGCAGGTCCTGCGGGCGGTGCCAGGCACGCTCCGCGCCGAGCTCCGTCGCTGCCTGCTCATGGCCGGGCCGGGAGACCAGGGCATCGACGTGGGCGCCGGTCACGCGGGCGAGTTGGACAACCAGGCCGCCGACAGCCCCGGCGGCACCGACGACCAGAAGGCGCTCGCCGGCGCTCAACTCCGTGGCGCGCAGGGCCTGCAAGGCGGTCGTCCCGGCCAGCGGAAGGGCCGCCGCGTCCGCCAACGGCACCGTGGTCGGTGCGGGTGCGAGCAGGTGGCCGGGCAGGGCGACCAGCTCTGCCCAGGTGCCGCGGCCGGTGGCGATCTGCGCGGACATGGCGATGACGTGGGCACCCACCTCGTGGGCGGGGTCGTTGCTCGCGACGACCCGGCCGGAGAGGTCCCAGCCGAGCGTGGCCGGCAGCGGCGGGCCGACCTCCCAGGCGCGGGTCTTCCAGTCCACCGGGTTGAGGCTGCTGGCTTCGGTGCGGATGAGGACGTCACCGGCGGCGGGTTCGGGTGCGGCGACCTCGCGGAGGGTCAGGACGTCGGGGCCGCCGTGGCGGTCGATCTGGACAGCGCGCATGGTCAGAAGTTCCTTCCAGGGAGGGTGGGTTCGGGGGTCAAACAGCGGTGTTCGCCGGGGCAATGCCGGTGTGCTGCGCGGTTCTGGTTCGGGGCAGGACCAGGTAGGTCAGGGCCAGGCCACCGAGGCTGAGTACGGCTCCGGCCAGGCCGGTCCAGCGCAGTGCTCCGGCGGCGACGATGGCCCCGCCGAGGGCAGAGCCGGCGGCGGCGCCGAGGTTGAAGGCACCGACGTTGGCCGCGATGGCCAGGGTCGGTGCGGAGCCGGCATGGCGCAGGATCAGGCCCTGCAGCGGGGCGATAGTGGCGGTAGCCAGCAGGCCCAGGCCCAGGACCGCAAGCACGGCGGTGGGTTGCCAGGCGGCGGCGAACGGCAGGGCCACCAGCACGCCGGTCAAGCCGCCGAACACCCCGCGCACCGTGGCGGACATGGACCTGTCGGTCAGCTTGCCCGCGGCCAGGTTGCCCAGAAAGCTGCCGACACCGTAGGCGAACAGGAGAGCGGAGACGGCGGCAGGGGAGAAGCCGGCGATGCGGGTGAGCAGCGGCGCGATGTAGGTGAAGACGACGGCGACGCCGGAGAAGCCGACCGCGGTGGTGGCGATGGCGAGCAGCACCGGCTTGCGGCTCACCACGCGCAGCTCGTCGCGCAGACCGGCGGACGATGCCTGCTGCTGGGGCAGCACCAGCGCCAACAGCACCGTGGCGGCCAAGGTCAGCACGGTCAGCACCGCGAACGGGGCCCGCCAACCGGCCGCATGTCCCAACAGCGAGCCCAGCGGCACCCCGAGCAAGGTAGCGATGGTGAACCCGGAAGCCACGGTGGCGATCGCCGAACCGGTCTTGTGCTCGGGCACCACGCTGGTGGCCATCACCAGCGCCAACGCGAGGAACGCGGCATGGCTGAGCGAGGAGACCACCCGCCCGACCAGCAACATCGTGAACGAGGGGGCCAGGGCACTGAGCGCGCTGCCCACCGCGAACACCAGCATCAGCCCGAGTGCCAGGGGCTTGCGGGGCAGCCGCGCGGTCAGCAGGGTCACCGCGGGCCCGCCGATCACCACGCCGAGCGCGTAGGCGGTCACCGCCTGCCCCGCCGTGCTTTGCGACACCCGAAGATCCGCGCCGACCTCGGGCAGCATGCCCGCGACCAGGTATTCCGTCGTACCGACAACGAAGACGCTCGCGCACAAGGCCGCGAGCGAGGCAGCGTTCTTACTCATGCCGGGGAAGCTAGAGCCTCACATCGGTGTGAGAGTCAAGCGGCGTTGCCCGCCCGAGGCATCCATGAGACGCGGCATCCATGAGGAGGATGCCGCGCGGAACAGTCCGGCTGCACAGCAGCCTGTGGCGCTCCGCGGATGCGGCAGCACCAGCCCAGTCATAGCATCGCCGTGACATGCCCGTGAGGTCAGGAAGTTGATGCTCGTGGACCCATCAACCGCGCCCGCCGAAGCCGCAGTTCACAGGAACGACCAAGCCAGGCACGGGCGGGGAGCCTCCACCTACAACAGTGTCGCGGAACTGCATCCTCGACTTCATGGACGCCTTGGACACCAAAGAGATCCACGGGTTCGACCCGGCGCGCGGCTACCGGGTGTTCGCCCAGTCGGCACTGGTGGGCGATACCGGCGAGGCGGCCGGGCAAGTCGGCGCGGTGTGAGGTGAGGACGCAGGCACCGGAACTTCCTCGGTCGCGCCCACGAGGGCCCCGTCCAGGCCCGCTCCGACTGGACGGCCGCGAGCGCCCGCTTCGGCGAGGTGCGCGGCTACGGTGGAGAGCGCCTGCCGGCCCCCGAACTGCCTTCGGTGGCCGTGTCGATGTCGTTCCAACCCGTCGCCCCGGCGCGAGCCCGGTCGCAGATCAACCCCGGGCAACGACCAGGCGGCGCAGCCCGTAGGCGGCGGCGCCGAGTGCCAACACCGCGGCTCCGGAGAGCACCGAGGAGAGCGGCAGGGCAAATGCGAGGGTCAGACAACCGGCGAGCCCCACGACGGGGATGATGCGGGCCGGGCGACCCTCGGCCGGTGTGAGGGTGAGCGCGGAGGCGTTGGCGATGGCGTAGTAGGCGAGCACGCCGAAGGAGGAGAACCCGATCGCCCCGCGCAGATCCACCAGCGCCACGAGCGCCGCGACCACCGCGCCCACGAGCAACTCGGCGCGGTGCGGGACCTGGAAGCGGGGATGGACGGCGGCCAGTGCATGCGGCAGGTGCCGATCGCGGGCCATCGCGAGCGTGGTGCGGGAGACGCCGAGGACCAACGCCAGTAGCGACCCGAGTGCGGCCACCGCCGCGCCGACCCGCACGACAGGCACCAGCCAGTCGGCCCCCGCCGCGCGCACCGCTTCCGACAGCGGCGCGGCGGCGCCCGCAAGCCCCTTCGGCCCCAACACCACCAAGGCGGCAACGGCGACCAGGGCGTAGACAACCAGGGCGATGCCCAGTGCGAGCGGGATGGCGCGGGGAATGGTGCGGCCGGGGTCGCGAACCTCCTCGCCGAGAGTGGCGATGCGCGCGTACCCGGCGAACGCGAAGAACAGCAAGCCCGCAGCCTGAAGGACGCCGCCGAAGGTGGCGTCCGCGCCCACGTTCAGCCGGGCCGCATCCGCCGTGCCGGACGTCAGGGCCACGACCACTACGGTGGCGAGCACGGCCAGGACCACGGCGACGATGGCGCGGGTGAGCCAGGCCGACTTCTGCACGCCGGCGTAGTTGACCGCGGTCAGCGCCACCACCGCAGCCACCGCAACTGCCTGCGCCTGCCCGGGCCATGCGTAGGAACCCACAGTCAGGGCCATGGCCGCGCAGGAGGCGGTCTTGCCGACCACGAAGCCCCACCCGGCCAGATAGCCCCAGAAGTCACCGAGGCGTTCCCGGCCGTAGACGTACGTGCCTCCCGAGGCCGGGTAACGGGCCGCGAGGCGTGCGGAGGAGGTCGCGTTGCAGTACGCGACCACCGCGGCGACGGCGAGACCGAGCAGCAATCCGGAGCCGGCGGCGCGCGCCGCCGGGGCCAACGCGGCGAAGATCCCGGCGCCGATCATCGATCCCAGACCGATCACGACGGCATCCGGCACCCCGAGCCGCCGTCGCAACTCATCCGGCATCCCAACGGCGTCCGCTGGTTTGCTCATTGCCCACTCCCCGGCAGCACAGCACGCGCACAGCACGCACCTCGATTTCGGGGAGACGATACGTCAGGGCGGGTCTGACCGACGACCGCGCCTGACACCACGGGCGCCCGGCTCCGTGCCGACGCGTCGAGTTCCGGGACGGCACGTTGCGCGCGAAGCGGGGTGTTCCAGTCGACCGGTACGGCGGCTGCGAGCGAGGCGGGCCGCCGCGAGAAGACGAAAGGGCCATGCGGCCCTGTCCGGCCGGCACGGCACGTCGCAGGCTGGTGAGTGATGCCGGACAGGCGCGCCGTACGGGCGCTCGGTGCCCACACGGCGAGGGACCGCCCCCGAGGAGGCACCAACCATGCCGAACAGCCTGCGCAGGGTCAGCGACGTCATGACACGGCCGGTGGCCGCCGTCGATCGTGCGGCCGGCTTCAAGGAGATCGTCGAGACTCTGGTCCGGTGGCGGGTGACCGCCCTGCCGGTGCTCTCGGCCGAGCGCCGGGTGGTCGGTGTGGTGTCCGAGGCCGATCTGCTGCCCAAGGAAGGCTTCCGGGAGGTGGATCCGGACCGGTTGGAGCGGCTGCGCGCGCTGGACGACGTACGGCGGGCGGAGGCCGTGACGGCCGGAGAGCTGATGACCAGTCCCGCCATCACGGTGCGCGGCGACGCCACCCTCGCCCAGGCCGCGCGGACGATGGCCCGGGCGGCCGTCAAACGACTGCCGGTGGTGGACGGGAACGGGGTGCTGGTGGGGATCGTCAGCCGCGCCGACCTGCTGAAGGTGTTCCTGCGGACCGACGACGAGATCGCAGCGGAGGTGCGCCAGGTGCTCGCCAAGCTGTTCGCCGCGCCCACGAAGGATCTGCGCGTCGCGGTCGCCGACGGGGTGGTCACGCTCAGCGGTCAGTTCCGCGACCGGTCGCTGGTACCCGTAGTGGCTCGCCTGGTACGCGGCGTCGAGGGGGTGGTGGACGTGGAGTACGACGTGACGGGCGGGGCGACGGGACTCGGCGTCGCGTCGGCGGAGACCTTGTCGCTGTGATGCCGTGCCACGCCACTTTGTCCTTAGCCGTGGGCGTCCTCAGCCGTGCGGGACGACGGCGACCGGGGTGGGGCAGTGGTGCAGGACGGCGTGGGCGATGTGCCCGATGTGCGGAACGGAGGGCAGCGCGGTGCGGCGCCGGCCGATGACGACCAGGGCGGCGTGATCGGCGGCGTCCAGGAGGTGGTGTGCGGGCTCGCCGATCACGGCCTGCGCCGTCACCCCCACGCTCGGGTACCGGTCCCGCCACGGTTGTAGCGCCTGGCGCACGGACTCCCGCTCGTCGGCGGAGAGGTCGGTGCCGAACTTCAGCGCTGCGCCGAGCCCGTAGACGTAGTACGGCGGTGGATTCCAGCCGTGCACGACCACCAGGGGCGCGGCGCGCACCGCCGCGGCCTGGAAGGCGAAGGTGATCACCTCGTCGCAGGGGCGACTGAGGTCCAATCCGAGGACCACGGACGAGGCCGCACCGGCAGCCGGGTCGGGCGAGGGCAGCTCCGACTCCCCACCAGGGGCCGGGCGGTGGGCCGAGGGACGGGCGCGCACGAGGACGACGGGGCCCTCGGCGCGGGCGACGACGGCCAGGGCCACCGAGCCGAGCAGGAAACCGGCGACCCGGCCCACCCCGGCGGTGCCGATGACCAGTATTTCGGCGTACTTGGCTGCCTGGCACAGCACGTCCCGCGGCAGACCGATGACGTGATCCGCCGTGATGTCGAGGTCCGGGTAGCGGTGCCGCAGTTGGTCGGTCACCTCCCGGGGGACGCCCTCCGACCAGAGCCGGGCGGCTTCCTCGCCGGCAGGCGGGACAGAGGAGTAGGGCCACTCCCCGGCGTGGACCAGCCGCAGGGGCAACTCCCGCAGCAGGGCCTCGCGGGCACCCCAGTCCGCGGCGGCCAGACCCGCGGGCGAGCCGTCCACGCCGACGAACACGGGGTGAGCCACGGCCACCTCCCAGGGGACGGTTCTGCGGGTCGCGTCTCCCACGATGCGCGGCGCGCGCGTGGCGCAGGAGGGGCCGCTGGGCCCGGGCGGAGGCCGGTCGGCCCAACGAGCCCCGAGCGGCGGGCGTCCCGGCCGGCCGGTGGGTGGAAGGCCGGACGGATCCTGCCCGGTTGCCGGCGGGCCACCACGCGCTGAAGGCGTCGCAGCTGCAGGGCATCGTCAGCCGCGTGGATCTTCTTGCACCCTCGTCGCGTTTACGAGCCGTTCGGCCCCTCTACGGCTCGTTCCCGGGCTGACCCGTCGCGCTGAGGGCGCTTCCCGTGGCTTTCCGTTCCGGCGCTCCCATGACGCGCAAGGTGAGGGGCGAGGTCCCGCTCGATCCGTGTGGCGAGCGGGAGCACGGCAGCGGCGACCGATGGCGACAGCCCGGCACCGAGGCCGGTGTCGGCGGCCTCGACGGCGTAGACGAGCAGTTCCGCGGGGAACCGGCCCAACGCCTGGGCCAGTTCCACGGCACCGTCCAACGCGAAACCGTGGGAGCTGGTCGTGCCGAACGGCCTTTGGCGCCGGGCTCGGTGGCCGCGAAGCCGGTGGATGCGGCCCGGTTGAGGCGGAGTAGCCACGCCGGCATCCACCACGATCGCCAGACGGGCACCTGCCCATGCGGTGATCAGGCGGGCGGGTTCCCCGTCGGAGCGGAAGAGGGCGACGCCGCGGGGAAGCGGCCGTCGTTCGAGCTCGGCCACCACCGCCCAGCCCACGCCGTCGTCGCGGCGGTGGTCGTTGCCGATGCCGATGACGACGATCCGCGCGGAAGAGTGCGAGAACGCATCCATGGCATCGCCTCTTCCCCGGCTGCGACCGTTGCGGAGCTGCCCCAAGGGCCGTCCGAGCTATCCGCAGCGCTGTATGGAGCACAGCCCAGATCTGTCGGCCCGTTCGGAGACGGTGCCCGGTCACATACTGACCGCGTTGGCGCGATCCACAGCGAAGGGCGAGGCGGCTGATGACGGGCGAGACAACCACCGCGGTGCTTGGGCCTGACGGGATGGCGGCGCTGATCCGCGTCCTCGTCGCACGCGGGCGGACGGTCATCGGACCCACCCTGCGCGACGGGGCGATCGTGCTGGACGAACTCACCGACGGGGACCAACTGCCCTACGGCTGGGGCGTGGAGCTGGAGGCCGGGCACTACCGCGTGCGGCCCCGCGCGGACCGGGCGGCGTTCGCGCACAGCGCCGGCCCGCAGTCGTGGAAGACCTACTTGCATCCGCCGCGGGAGCGGCAGTGGAGCGCCGATCGAGGGCCCGACGGCGCGTGGGCGGTGACGGAGGACGACACCCCACCGCCGTCGTACGCGTTCCTCGGCGTGCGGCCCTGCGACCTGCGGGCGATCGCCGTACAGGACCGCGTGCTGGCCGGCGGGCCGCACACCGACAACCGCTACCGCGCGCGCCGCGAACGGGTCTTCCTCGTGGCCGTGGAGTGCACCGAACCGGGCGCCACCTGCTTCTGCACCTCCATGGGCACCGGCCCCGCCGTGGACGGTGGCTATGACCTGGCGCTGACCGAGGTCATCGAGGAGGGCGGCGGTCATCGTTTCTGGGCGCGGGCCGGCAGCGAGGCGGGGGCAGCGGTGTTGACGGAGCTGCCGCAGTTGCCGTCCGATCCGTCGCTCGCCACCGCGGCACGGGAGCGGGTCGAGGCGGCGGCCGGCCGGATGGGTCGCACCATGCCGGAGGTGGACCTCCAGGTGCTGATGCGCGAGACGCTGGACGCCGACCGCTGGAACGACGTCGCCGCACGCTGCCTGACCTGCGGCAACTGCACCATGGCGTGCCCGACCTGCTTCTGCACCTCCGCCGAGGACGTGACCGACCTGACCGGCGACCACGCCGAGCGGTGGCGACGCTGGGAATCCTGCTTCGACCTGGAGTTCACGCATCTGCCAAGCGGCCCGGTCCGGGCGAGCGGCCGCAGCCGCTACCGGCAGTGGGCCACCCACAAACTCGGCACGTGGTTCGACCAGTTCGGCAGCTCGGGGTGCGTCGGCTGCGGGCGGTGCATCGTGTGGTGCCCGGTCGGCATCGACATCACCGAGGAGGCCCACGCGCTCCATGCGGAACAGGCGGCGGGCGCCGGCTCGGGGGAGGGCGCGGAGTGACGGCCGACCGGTCCCGGATCCTCGACGCCCTGTCGCCCGCGTACCGGGAACGCCTGCTGGCCCACGCCGACGAGGTGTCCTTCCCGGCGGACACCCGGATCTTCGACGAGGGCGATGCGGCCGACCGGTTCTGGATCATCCGCTCCGGAACCGTCGCCCTCGACGTGCCCGAGCCGGGCCGCGGCGCGACCGTCGTCGAAACCCTCGGGGAAGGTGAACTGCTCGGCTGGTCCTGGATGTTCGAGCCTTACCGGTGGCACCTGGGAGCGCAGACCCGCGCCCCGGTGCGGGCGTATGAGTTCGACGCCGGGGAGGTCCGCCGGGCCCTCGACGCGGACCCGGCCTTCGGCCTGGCGGTCACCCGCTGCGTCGCCGCGGTGGCGATCGGCAGGCGGCTACGGGCCGCGCGGATCCGCCTGTTGGACGTCTACGGGCCGCCCGGTGCCGTCAGGCGGATCAGGGCCGGGGGAGTGGCGCCGTGACCGTGGCCCGCCCGGACACGGTGCCGGTTCCGTACCGAGTGGTGGCGCGCGTCGAGGAGACCTCCGACACCGCCGAGCTTGCGCTCGAACCGGTGGCGGCGCCCCTACCACCGTTCGCGCCGGGCCAGTTCGCCATGGTGTACGCCTTCGGCGTCGGTGACATCCCGCTGTCGGTGAGCGGCCTGGACGGCAGCCGGCTGACGCACACCGTCCGCGCGGTCGGTGCGGTCTCCCGGGCGCTGCACGGGCTGTCGCCCGGTGCGACGGTGGGCGTGCGCGGCCCGTTCGGCGTCGGCTGGGGCCGGTTCGCGACGGAAGGCGGCGATCTCCTCGTCGTCGCCGGGGGGTTGGGGCTCGCGCCGTTGCGCCCCCTGGTCCGTGCCGCGCTGGCCACCCCGCGGCGACGCGGCCGGCTGAACGTCCTCGTCGGTGCGCGTACCCCCGGTGACCTGCTGTGCACTCGCGACCTCGACGTCTGGCGCGCGGCCGGCGCCCGGGTCGAGGTCACCGTCGACCGGCCCGAGGAAGGCTGGCGGGGGGACGTCGGAGTCGTCACCGAGCTCCTCGACCGGGCCGAGTTCGACGCCCGGAACGCCACCGCCTTCCTCTGCGGACCGGAGGTGATGATGCGGGCCACCGCCCGCGACCTCGTCCATCGCACACTGGCCCCGGAACGGATCCAGGTCTCGCTGGAACGCACCATGCACTGCGGCACCGGCCACTGCGGCCACTGCCAGCTCGGTCCGCTACTGCTCTGCCGCGACGGCCCCGTCGCGTCCTGGAAGCGCGCCGAACCCCTGCTCTCCGTAAGGGAGTTGTGACATGGCTGCCATCCCTGGCGAGGGGGCCGCCGGCCGGCGGCCGGAGCTGGCGGTGTGGAAGTTCGCCTCCTGCGACGGTTGCCAACTCACCCTGCTCGACTGCGAGGACGAACTCCTCGGCATCGCCGACCGGCTCCGGATCAGCTACTTCCTGGAGGCGTCCAGCGCCCCCGGACCAGGGCCCTACGACCTGTCCCTGGTCGAGGGGTCGGTCACCACCGCGCAGGACGTCGAACGGATCCGACACATCCGCGCCGCCTCCCGCCGCCTGGTCACCATCGGCGCCTGCGCCACCGCCGGCGGCGTCCAGGCACTGCGCAACTACGCCGACGTCGCGGAGTACCAAGCAGTGGTCTACGCCCGGCCCGACTACATCGACACCCTCGCCACCTCCACCCCCATCAGCGCCCACGTCCCCGTCGACTTCGAACTGCGCGGCTGCCCCATCGACCGACGCCAACTGCTCGAAGTCATCACCGCCTTCCTCGCCGGACGCACCCCCGACGTCCCCACCCACAGCGTGTGCTTCGAGTGCAAACGCCGCGGCACGGTCTGCGTCACCGTCGCCCACGGAACCCCCTGCCTGGGCCCGATCACCCACGCCGGATGCGGCGCCCTCTGCCCCGCCTACGACCGCGGCTGCTACGGCTGCTTCGGCCCCTCGAACTCCCCCAACTTCCCCTCCTTCATCCCCCTGCTACGCCGCGACGGCATGGACACCCTCGACGTGGTGCGGGTGCTGCGCACCTTCAACACCGGCTCGCCGGAATTCGACGCGGCGTCCCGGAAGGAGGCCGAACGGTGACGCATCGGGAAACCAAGGTGCTGCGGGTGGACTCGCTCGCCCGCGTCGAGGGCGAAGGCGCCCTGCACCTACGCCTCGACGGGGACTGGGTCGCCGAGGCACGCCTGAAGATCTACGAACCGCCCCGGTTCTTCGAGGCGTTCCTGCGCGGCCGCTCCCACGCCGAACCGCCCGACATCACCTCCCGGGTCTGCGGGATCTGCCCCGTCGCCTACCAGATGAGCGCCTGCCGCGCCATCGAAGACGCCTGCGGCATCACCGTGGACGGGCAGTTGGCGACGCTGCGCCGACTGCTCTACTGCGGCGAGTGGATCGAGAGCCAGACCCTCCACATCTACCTCCTGCACGCCCCCGACTTCCTCGGCCACGACAGCGTCATCGACCTCGCCCGCACCCACCCCAGGCACGTCGAGCGCGGGCTCGCCCTCAAACACACCGGAAACGCGATCATCGAACGGCTCGGCGGCCGCGCCATCCACCCCATCAACGTCCGCCTCGGCGGCTTCCACCGCGTCCCGTCCAGAGCCGAACTCCGGCCCCTGGCAGAGCAGTTGCGCCGATCCCGGGATGCCGCCGAGGCCACCGTGCGCTGGGTCGCCGGCTTCGACTTCCCCGACGCCGGCGGCGACCACGACCTCCTCGCCCTGGCCCAACCCGGCAGCTACGCGATCGACTCCGGCACCCCCACCGTCATGCCGGCCCCGAGCACCGCCGGCCTCCCACCGAACAGCGACCGCGCCCTGCCCACCCGCACCTTCCCCGTCCACGCCTTCCCCGAGCACGTCGTCGAGCACCAAGTACCGCACTCCACCGCCCTGCACGCCCGCCTTGACGGACGCCGCCACCTGACCGGCACGCTCGCCCGCTACGCCATCAGCGGCCGCTGGCTGCCGCCCGACGTGCTCAACACCGCACGCGAGGCCGGACTCGGTGACCCATGCCAGGGGACGGTGTGCCGCAACCCCTTCCGCAGCATCATCGTCCGCGCCGTCGAGGTGCTCTACGCCGTCGACGAGGCGCTGCGCCTCATCGACCGCTACGAGCCGCCGCCCCGCCCGTACATCGACGTGCCGGCGCGGCCCGCCACCGGCCACGGCGCGACCGAGGCACCCCGCGGCCTGCTCTACCACCGCTACGCCCTGGCCCCCGACGGCACCCTCACCGACGCCTCCCTGGTTCCGCCAACAGCCCAGAATCAGGGCGCGATCGAGCACGACCTGCGGCACGCCGTGCAACGCCGACTGGACACCGGCGACCGCCGCCCCACCGACGCCGAACTGACCACCCTGTGCGAGCGGATCATCCGCAGCCACGACCCGTGCATCTCCTGCTCCACCCACTTCCTGGACCTGACGGTCGAGCGGGGCTGACCCGCGGCGGCCGCCGCCCGCGACCGGGTGGAACTTCGCCGGGACGCACGCTCCGCGGTATCCGGGCCAAACAGCCCTGCCCGCGCGCCCTGGTCGGCCCATCCGACGTGGTGGTCCGGAGAGTGACACTGGGAAGACCGACCCACGTGACGCGAGGAGTCCCACGATGCCTCCCGCACCGTCTGCGCCAGAAGAACCCGCGACGCCCCGGCCAAGACCGGCACTGCTGACTTTCATGGGCGGTGTCGGAACCGTGACCGGCAGCAAGTTCCTCGTCGAGAGCGATCACGCACGCATCCTCGTCGACTGCGGGCTGTTCCAAGGTCTCGGCGAGCTGCGCCGTCGCAACTGGCGGAGCCTTCCGCGCGATGCCGCCGACATCGAGGCCGTCGTCGTCACCCACGCACACCTGGATCACTGCGGCTATCTGCCCCGCCTCGTCCGCCAAGGCTTCCGTGGACCGATCCTCGCCAGCACATACACCGCGCGGCTGGCCGGCATCGTGCTGCGCGACAGCGCCCGTCTCCAGATGGAGGCGGCGGCGCACGCCAACGCGCACGGCTGGTCCAAGCACCGGGTCGCCGAACCGCTCTACGACGACGCGGACGTCGAGCGCACACTCCAGTACTTCGATCCGGTGCCCATGGACACCGCCGTCGACATCACCCACGGCACCACGTTGACCCTGCGCCGCGCCGGCCACATCCTCGGCTCGGCATGGGCTCACCTGGCGTTGGAGGACGGACACACCCTCGCGGTGAGCGGCGACCTCGGACGCCCCGGGCACCCCCTGCTGCGCCCGGCCGAGCCGTTCTCCGGCGCGGACGTGCTGCTGGTGGAGTCGACGTACGGCGACCGCCGGCACGACGACCAAGCGGGTCGGGCACTGTTCGCCCACGTGCTGGCCCGCACGCTGCGGCGCGGCGGAACCGTGGTCATTCCGTCCTTCGCCCTGGACCGCACGGAGATCGTCCTCAACGAGCTGGCCGCCCTGCGCGGTCAGGGAGCCCTGCCGAAGAAGGTCTCGGTGTACGTCGACAGCCCCATGGCCCTGAAGGCCCTGGACGTGTACCGCGACGCCCTCCACTCCCGCGCCGACGAACTGCGGCCCGAGATCAGGTCAGTTGGGGCGGCCGCCCTGAGCCCCGAACCGTTCACCGCCGCGCGCTCCGTCCAGGAGTCGATCGACATCAACCACACGCAGGGCCCGGCGGTCATCGTCTCGTCGGCGGGCATGGCGACCGGCGGACGCGTACTGCACCACCTGCGGCGGCGGCTGCCGGACCCGCGCAACACCGTGGTCATCGTGGGCTTCGCGGCCGAGGGAACCCGCGCCCGCGACCTCGTGGACGGAGCCACCGCCCTCAAGATGTTCGGCGAGTACGTCCCCGTGCGCGCGGAGGTGGCGAACGTGCCGCACTTCTCGGCGCATGCGGACGCGGCACAGATCGTGGACTGGCTGCGCGCCGCACCGCCGCCCCACACCACGTACCTGGTTCACGGTGAACCGGCGGCTTCCGCGGCGCTGCGGGACCGTATCGCTCGGGAGCTCGGCTGGCACGCGGTCGTGCCACGGTCGGGAGAGAACGTCCTGATCCGCTGAGAGCTGCCGAAGGTGCGCCGGGCCGACGGTGGGTGGGTTCGAGGTTGCCCAACTCGCTCAGGACGGGAGGGAGTTGGGGCACCTGATGGCGGGGCGGGGGAGAGGCCGTTCGGGCACGCGGCTCCCGGGGAACCCCCAGGGCGCTACGGGGCGGTCGCCCGCTCGGGCTCTGCAGGGCTGTCGGTGAGGCCGAGTTGCAGGTGTTCGACGTGGTAGAGGGCCTGGTCGAGGAGTTCGGCGACGTGGTTGTCGTAGAGGGCGTAGACGACGGAGCGGCCCTGGCGGGTGCCGGTGACCAGGCCGAGGTTGCGCAGCAGGCGGAGCTGGTGGGAGCAGGCTGACTGTTCCATGCCGACCTCGGTGGCCAACTCCGTGGCAGGGAGCGGCCCTTCGCGCAGGCGGGCGAGGATCAGGAGCCGGGAGGGGGTGGCCAGGGCCTGGAGCGTGGTGGCCACGCGGGCAGCCTGGGCCGCGTCCAGACGCTTGCGCGGGACGGCGTTCTTCGCGGCAACAGCTCCATGACCCATGCGGTCATCGTACGCCCGTCCAGGAATACATGAATCGATGTTCATTCTTTCCTGTTACCGTGGTCGGGTTGGACCTCCGGCCCTCGCCTGCGAAGGACCTCTCTTGCCATGACTTCCACCTTGTCCCGCCCGGCCCCAGCCGGCGACGTGGTGCGTGACGCGGTGCTGCCGCGGCGCCGCACGCGGATCTTCGCCCTGCCCGAGGCCCGGTGGGCGGCCGCCGCACTGGTGCTGTTCCTGATCGCGCTGCCGCTGTATCTGCTCGGCGCCCCGGCGTGGGCCTGGGGCCCGCTGTTCGCGCTCACCTACGCCACCGGCGGGTGGGAGCCCGGCTGGGCCGGGCTTCAGGCGCTGCGCGAGAAGACCCTCGACGTGGACCTGTTGATGGTCGTCGCGGCACTCGGCGCGGCGGCGATCGGACAGGTCCTGGACGGCGCCCTGTTGATCGTCATCTTCGCCACCTCCGGAGCCCTGGAGGCCATCGCCACCGCCCGGACCGCCGACTCCGTGCGCGGCCTGCTCGACCTGGCCCCCACCACGGCCACCCGCCTCCTGGACGACGGCGCCGAGGAGTCCGTGCCCAGTTCCGAGCTGAAGGTCGGCGACACCATTCTGGTGCGGCCCGGGGAACGGGTCGGCGCAGACGGCCGGGTGCTGGACGGCGCCAGCGAGATCGACCAGGCCACCATCACCGGCGAACCCCTCCCGGTGGCCAAGGAGACCGGGGACGAGGTCTTCGCCGGCACCCTCAACGGCACCGGTGCCCTGCGGGTGAAGGTCGAGCGCGACCCGTCGGACTCGGTGATCGCCCGCATCGTGGCCATGGTCGAGGAGGCATCGGAGACCAAGGCCCCGACCCAGCTGTTCATCGAGAAGGTCGAGCAGCGATACAGCCTGGGCATGGTCGCTGCGACCATCGCCCTGTTCGCCCTGCCGCTGCTCTTCGGCGCCGCGCTGCAACCGACCCTGCTGCGGGCGATGACCTTCATGATCGTCGCCTCCCCGTGCGCGGTGGTGCTGGCCACGATGCCCCCGCTGCTGTCCGCCATCGCCAACGCCGGACGCCACGGCGTGCTGGTCAAGTCCGCGGTGGTGATGGAACAGCTAGGCCGGATCGACGCGGTGGCGCTGGACAAGACCGGCACCCTCACCGAGGGCACCCCGCGGGTGACCGACATCCGCCCGCTGGCCGCCTCCGGCCTGAGCGAGCGGGAGCTGCTGCGGCTCGCGGCGGCGGCCGAGCACCCCAGCGAGCACCCACTGGCCCGCGCCGTCGTGGACGCCGCCCGCGCCCGCGACCTGGACGTGCCCGTGGTGGCGGACTTCACCTCCGCCCCCGGTAGCGGTGTGACGGCCACCGTCGACGGCAAGGCCGTCGCGGTCGGCAGCCCCGTCCGGCTGCTGAACGGCCGCCAACACCCGGCCGCCGCGGTTGCCGCCGCCCTGGAGGACGAGGGCCGTACCGCCGTCCTGGTCGAGGTGGAGGGCACCCCGGTCGGCGTGCTGGGCATCGCCGACCGGCTGCGCGAGGAGGCCGCCACCACCGTCAGCGCGCTGACCGCTTTGACCGGAGCCGCGCCGGTGCTGGTCACCGGCGACAACCCACGCGCGGCCGCCAGCCTGGCGGAGGAGGTCGGCATCACCGACGTCTGCGCGGGTCTCCTGCCCCAGGACAAGGTCACCGCCGTCCAGGAGCTGGAGCAGGCCGGGCGCAGGGTGCTCGTCGTCGGCGACGGTGTCAACGACGCCCCGGCGCTGGCCGCCGCGCACACCGGCATCGCCATGGGCCGTGCCGGCTCCGACCTCGCCCTGGAGACCGCCGACGCCGTCGTCGTCCGCGACGAACTCGGCACCATTCCCACCGTCGTGGCCCTGTCCCGTCAGGCCCGTCGTCTGGTGGTGCAGAACCTGGTCATCGCCGGGACCTTCATCACCGGCCTGGTGATCTGGGACCTGGCCGGCACCCTGCCGCTGCCGCTCGGTGTCGCAGGCCACGAGGGCTCCACGGTCATCGTCGGCCTCAACGGCCTGCGCCTGCTGGCCGACGCCGCCTGGCGCCGCGCCCGCACCGGGAACGGCCAGTGAGCCGCCGCACCCACCGCAAGGTCGCCCCCGCCCCGGCGGGGCGGCTCGCTGCGCGGTCACCGTCTGCCGGGGCTGCTGCTGCGGCACCCCCAAAGTCCCCGGCCTCGACCACACCGCCCAACTCACGGGCCTGCGCGACTCGTTGGCCGCGGTGGCCCCTGTGCGGGTCACCGATTGCCTGGATGCCTGCGAGCGCGCCAACGTGATCGTCGTCCAACCTTCCGCCGACGGTCGCCGGGCAGGCGGGCGCCCCGTGTGGCTGGGCCTGGTCAACGACCCCGACGCCGCCCGCGACATCACTGCCTGGGTGAAGGCCGGCGGCCCCGGCTTGGCCGATCCGCCCGGCGTGCTGGACCTGTACGCCTTCACCCCCTCCCGCCGCATCCGCCGGCCCCTCGGCTGACCACCCTCACACGAGGTTCACCGAACATGTCCCCCTTGCCCGCCACCGGCCGTACCGCCTTGCTGCGGCGCGGTTTCGCCCTTGAATACGCCACCCTCGGTTGGAACGTGATCGGCATCGTGGTGCTGACCCTCGCCGCGATCCCGGCCCGCTCGGTGGCGCTGGCCGGGTTCGGCCTGGACTCCCTGATCGAGATCGGGGCCTCGACCGTGGTCCTGTGGGAGCTTTCGGGCACCGGCGAGGACCGCCAGCGCCGGGCCCTGAAGCTGATCGGCGTCGGCTTCGCGCTGCTGGCCGTCTACCTCCTCGTGCAATCCACCCTCGTGCTCGCTACCGGCTTCCACCCCCGCCACTCCCCGCTGGGCATCGCCTGGACCGCGCTCACCGCAGCCGTGATGTTCGCCCTGGCCTGGGGCAAAACCCGCACCGGCGCCGCACTGGACAACCCCGTCCTCAAGACCGAGGGCCGTGTCACGCTCATCGACGGCCTGCTCGCCGCCGCCGTGCTGGTCGGGCTGCTGCTGAACACCGCCGCCGGCTGGTGGTGGGCGGACCCGGCCGCCGGATACGTCCTGGTCTACTACGCCCTGCGTGAGGCCAAAGAGATCTTCACCGACCACTGAGCCAGAACAGTCCGCCCAGGGCGGCGCCGTTGACCGTGGCCACGATTACCAGCAGTGGGCACTCGCCGCGGTCTGGAGTGTGGGAGGACCTGTGGCCGGTGCGGAGTCTGCCCGCTGTGCCCAGACCAAGCGGTGCGGAACTCGCCGCCGCACGTGGCGAGTTCGACGGCCACCCCGGCCAGGTCTGTCGCTGAGGGCTTGAACCGGCCTCGGCGCGCAGCAGCGACGCGGTGGTTGAGACGAGCTCGCCCTGGTGTCAGCGGTTGGGTGCCTGACTCGCGTCAATGATGGTGCGCTCGGGGTGGAGGGTCACAACGCCGTCGCGTAGCCCGTTCCAGCCGTAACCGGGTCCGTTATAGCGCGAGGTCTCGCACGACCACCGGTAGTTCCCGGCGCAGAGCCAGCCGATGCCGTCCAGATAGGAGCTGATCTCCCGCCCTTTCGGGCCCGCTGACGCATGGCGTCGACGCAGGGCGGCGGAGGCGTCCGTCAGCCTGGCGTCGGCCCTGTCGGCCATGGTCGCCAACTCGTCGACCGCCTCTTGGAGGGGCGTGCCGTGGGCGCGCATAAGTACCGCCACCACGTTGAAGTAGTCGCCGTTGAAGCACTCCCAGCGGGCCGAGTAGACGTCGTTGACCAGCATGGCGTGCTCCACTGCCAACTCCTTGACCACAGCGAGTTCCTCGTCCTGTTCCAGATCCCGGGTGAGATCCAGGTCCAGGACGTATTCGAGGCAGGTGAGGTACGGGCGTAGCCCAACGCTGCTGCGGCGCACCTCAAGATAGGTCTCGATGCTCGGGACGTGCCCGGCAGCACGGAACTCGTTCTCCTGCTGTGCCCCGGCGAACCAGTTCTGCCAGCCTTCGCGGTACCGTCGGTAGACTTGCTCGGGCATGCGTCGGCACAAGGTGGACCAGATATCGTGGAAGGCACGCCCGTAAGGGTGTTGGTTACTCTCCCAGTCGGCATCGATGTCGTCGAACAAGCCGCGTTGGAGCAGGGCTACGTCGTCCACCTCGAACATGAGCGAGGTGACGCAGGAGGAGTGCGCAACCCTTTCTGGCAGGCCCACGGGATACACCATGGACTCCCACAGTGGATAGCGGTGAGCCAGCATGCGACCAAGCGCCTCGGAGTTGGAAAAGGGCAGGAACGCCCGTACCCAGGCGGCGTTGTGCTCATAGATCGTGGGGTAGTCCGGGTTCACCTTCGCCGTGGTGGAGCACGCTAGTGCAGGGAAATGCAGTGACTCTCCCGGAACCAGGAGCTGATGAGGGGCTGTCGTGTCGTCCATGGCGGCCCTCTCTGCATGGATTACAGGAATCCCGAAGGCGGGGATCGGCGAGATCCAGTAGAGCAGCGCTGCGACGAACGTCGGAACGGCCTTGCCGCGCCGAGGTGTTGAAGGTGTTGAAGGTCTTGCATGGCGGCACGGGCCGATTGGCGTGGTGATGGATCGCCAGCCCGGCGCGTATGTTGGCGCCGGGTCAGCTCTTCTTGTCTGTCGCTCCGCGCGCGTTTGGGCGCAGCCTTTCAACGCGTTCACGCACCCGGCGACGGAATCAGCTTCCGCGTCGGCGGTGTACCTGCTCTCCTGGAAGCTGCGCGTTGCCCGCGGCTGGTGAGCTGCGGGCCTGCCGCTGCCCGTCTGGGGAGCCCGTCGTGACCGGTGCGCCGGTGAATGTGCTCCGGCCCGACGTGCCGGAGCTAAGTCGGCAAGTCGATGCAGTGCTGGAGGAGTTCCTTGATAGCAAGGCCCGTGCCGGGGCCGATGGCCACATGTCGAGCGAGTGCCAGCATCGCCAGGAACCATGAACGGCTCCGGCGCCAACTGAGCACCTTCGCGCTGCTCCTGGGCGAGGCATTCCCGCTTCGTGACGTGGGCGAATGCACCGTCCGCGACCACTCGCGCACCTTGGCGGGACAGGACACCTGGAGGTTGGCATGACCCCCAACACCCCTCGTACCAACGTAACTTGGGCACCCGTCACCTCGGAGATCCACAGCCCCGAGGGTCCCAACGGCCGCACCGGTTTACCCGCCGTCTACTGTCCCATCCCTCAAGCGGTCCATCCTGAAGCCGCATTGATCAACGCGCACTCTCTCGCCTGGATGCGCACCCAGCCCTGCTTCACCGACAGCAGGCTGGCGGCACGTCTTGAGAAGGCCGACGTCGGAGCACTGGCCTCCGCCTTCTTCCCGCACGGCACCCGGCAGGCGTTGGAGATCATCTCCGACCTCTACTGCTGGCAGTTCGTCTTCGATGACCTGATCGAAGACCTCGCCGCCCGTGATCTCGTAGCAGCCGCCAACCGGCAATTCGGCCTGCAGCGCCTGCTGGACGCTCCGGAGAGCCCGATCCCGGAAGACGATCCCTTCGCGGAGGCGCTCACGGACATCCGGCGCCGCTTCATCCAGTCAGCCCCAACCACTGTGTGGCGGCGCTGGATTGAGCTCAACCGGGCATTCTGCACCGGTGTGACCTGGGCCTGCATCTACAGGGCCACCAACACCGTCCCATCCTTCGACGAGTTCGCCGTGCTTCGGCCCCTCGACGCCGGAGCCCCCAACTCCGGCGCGGCGCTCATCGAACTCGCCGAAGGCTTCGCCGTCCCCGACGACCACCTCGACCACCCCTACGTCCGCACCGTGGCCGACCTGCTGGGCACCATCTTGAGCTGGGACAACGACATCTGCTCCTACCTGGTAGAGACCGAGGGCAACCTTGAGCGGATCAACCTGGTGGCAGTTCTGGCTCACCACCTGGGGATCAGCCCACGTAAGGCAGTCATCGAAGCGATCCACCTCCGCAACCGCGCCATGTGGTGCTACCTCCGCCACCGCGAAAACAACCCCTTCAACGTCAACGACGGCACCTCCCACGCAGCCGTCCTCCGCTACGTAAGCTCCATGGACCACCTCATCCCCGGCAACCTCCACTGGAGCATCGACCGCACACACCGCTATCGCGCCAGCCGCCCCGCACTCGCGCTGACCCTCCACACGTCCCCCACCGACCGTCTCAACGGCCACGACCTGACCCGTCCCATCGAGGCGCCCGCACTCCGGTGGTGGTGGACAGGGCTGCGCCACCAGCCCGGCAGGGAAAGACGACCAAACCCGTGACGACCCTGCCCCTGCCTGCGCCTACAGCGGCCCTGCCGACGCCGAGGGGGTTTGCGTTCATGACGTCTACCGCCTGAACCCAGGCTTGCCGGGAGCGAATTCGGACGTGGCGTAGCTCAACTCGCCTGCGTACGCGTAGGTGCCCGGCGGGGTCATGCGGTTCGGCCGTCGACCTCCTTGCGTGATCGCCAGCGGGTTCATGTCATGATCACGGGCGGCCCCATCCTTCACCGGTAGGACTCGTCCCCATGCGAACCATCAGCGTCATCACCGCCGTACACGAAGGCGGTCACCACTTCATCGGTGACACCTATGCATCCCTGCGCGAACAGAAGCTCCCGGGTGACTGGGAGTGGCAGTGGTGCGTGCAGGAGGACGGCACCTCGGGCATCCCCGCGAAGAGCCTGCCCCGCGACCCCAGGATCACGTTCGGGACCGGGCTACGGGCGCGCATCGCGGTGACCCGTACACACGCGCTCTCCCGCGCGACCGGAGAGCTGGTTCGGACGTTGGACGCGGACGACGTCCTGCTGCCGGGGGCGCTGGAACGGGACATCGAGGCCCTGGAACGTGTTCCGTGGTGCGTATCCGCCTGCGTCGACCTCCTTGCGGACGGGAGCACGGCACCGGGGCCGTTTGACCCTGCGGACGGCCCCTTGGAACCCCATCGCCTCTACCGCGAGGTGCAGGAGGGACGCCTGTCCGTTCAGGCAACCACGTTCGCCGCGCACCGTCGTCTGGTGCTGGCGCTCGGTGGTTGGCAGGCACTGTCCGGAGCCGAGACGGTTGCCCTGCTCCTCGCCGCGGAGGCGGTGGCACCGGGCGAGTTCATAGCCGAGCCGAGTGTCTTGTACCGCAAGCACCCTGAACAGACGACCGCGTCCCCTCAGTACTGGGAGCCGACCGAAGCGGCCACGCGGATCGACGCCCTGCTCCAGCGGGCCACCGCCCTACGAGAAGCGGGTTGGAGGTGGCCGTGGGACCGCCCCTCGCCGGTGGGTGAGCGGCAGACGCCGCAGGCGTCCTGAGTCGACGCCCCCGGGCCTGGGGGCTTACGCGGTCGCCGCCCACGGAGGGCTGCAGCCTGGGCGCCGTGCTGCGGGCCAACGCAGCGGGGCGTGAGCGGAGTTAGGCGTGGTGGTGCTGGACGTGCTGGTGCTGGATGTGGGTCAGCCACGGGAAGGGGCGGAGGGCCTCGGAGGTCCTGCGCACACGCAGCGGGGCGTCGGCGACGCTGCCGGGGATGAGCAGAGCATCGTCCAGGGCGGCCAGCAGCCGGGCGGCGTGGGGCTCGCATCCGTTAACGGCGTGGTTTCGGGCGTCGATGATCGTCACTGCGTCGTGGGGGCCGACGCAGCGGACCGGGTCGTCGGGTCGGGCTGCCTCGCAGCGGTCTTCAGTCATGGTCCCCTCCTCGCGGCTTGCTCGATGACCAGCACGTCCAACCAACGCCCCGCAGCGGTGTCGGCCATCTCCCGCAACGCCTCGGCGTTGGCATCGGGGGACACCACAGCGCGGCAGTCTTCATGATCGCTCCAAGCTCTTCGCCTGTCGGGCCTTCTTCCTCAACAGTCCGCCGCACCGGCCGCGCACGACAAGCCGGTGCACCATCGTGCACGCCGATTTCCCGGACCTTCTGAAGAAGCACCGTGCGACCATGCACGATCGTGCAGCTACGCTGGGACAACGTGGACGAGGCCAAAGTGGACGACGCCGTACGCGCGGTGCAGATGCACTACCTCCAGGGCATGACGATGCAAGCCATCGCGCGGGAGATGCGCACCTCCCGCTCGACGGTGTCCCGACTGATCAGCTACGCGCGCTCGTCCGGCCTGATCGAGTTCCGCTTGCACCCGCCGGACGAGCATGTGCCGGGGCTGGAACGACGCATCGGCGAGAGGTTCGGGGTGAGCGCACATGTGGTACCCGTCCCCGACACCGCCAGCGAACTGGAACGCCTGGAGAGGACCGCGAAGGTCGCCGCCCAGGTGCTCGACGGACGGTTCGGTTCCGGCATGGTGCTCGCCGTCGCCTGGGGCACGACGATCGAGGCGATCAGCCGCCACCTGCTGCCCAAGCCCACCCACCACGCACGGATCGTCCAGCTCAACGGCGCGGGGCTGACCCGGGCGACCGGCCTGGGGTACGTCAGCGAGATCCTCGCCCGCTTCGGCCGCAACTACGCCGCGCCCGTCGAGCAGTTCCCCGTCCCGGCGTTCTTCGACTACGCCGACACCAAAAGCGCACTGTGGCGGGAACGTTCCATCCGGCGCATCCGCGACCTCCAACTCGGCGCCGACGTCGCCCTGTTCGGCATCGGAGCGGCCACCGGGGAGGTACCCAGCCACCTCTACCGCGCCGGCTATCTCGACGATGCCGAGCTGCGCGAACTGCGCGAGGAGGGGGTGGCCGGCGACATCGCCACGGTGTTCTTCCGCGCCGACGGCTCCCACGAGGGCATCGCCCTCAACGGCCGCGCCAGCGGCCCCGACCTGTCCGCCCTGCGTCAGGTGCGCACCCGGATCTGCGTGGTCTCCGGCGAACACAAGCTCCCCGGGCTGCACGCGGCCCTGCGCGGCGGCCTCCTGACAACTCTGGTGCTGGACGACGCGACCGCGACCAAACTCCTGGCACGGTAGGGAACCGGAGCCGCGTCACAGGCGCCAGGCGAAGCCGTCGAGGCCCCGCGGGCGCCGCCTGCGCCGTACTCGCGCCGATCCTGCCCCGTCAGCCCTTCTCGATGTCGTTCTCCCCGAAGAAGAAGTCGGGTCCGGAGGGGTCCGCGTCGCGGCGCACTTCGTAGTGCGACTCTCCCTTGCGGCCCGTCGCCACCTCGACGACGGTTCCGCGCTCGGTCTTTTCCGACACGTCGGGGTGCGGCGAGAACCGCACGTGGTCACCTTTTTGGAAAAGCATCGAGACCGCTTCCTCTCGTGCGGCGGCGCGGGCGTCTACCGCCTGGTTCCGGCTGGTGCCAGCTGATTCCAGGTAATTCCCGAGTGAAGGGTCGCGATAGGGCCGGACGGCCCCGTGTGACCGATCCGGCCGGGCGCAGGCTGGCCCGATACCTGACAGCGCGCGCCGCTCGACCACGCGACGACCGGGCGGTGCGGAGCCGCTTCCTGGGTGGTGCCTGCCGCCGGGCCGAATACTCCGCACCGCGTCAACCGTGCGGGACGACGGCGACCGGGGCGGGGCAGTGGTGCAGCACGGCGTGGGTGATGTGCCCGATATGAGGGGGAGAGGGGAGCTTCGTGCGGCGGTGCCGGCCGAGGACGACGAGCGCGGCACGGGCGGCGGCGTCGAGCAGATGCCGTGCGGGTTCGCCGACGACGGCCTGCGTCGACACCTCCACGCCCGGGTACCTCTCTCGCCACGGTTGCAGAGTCCGGCTGACGGATTCCCGCCTCTTGGCGCCGAGGTCGGCGCCGAACGTCAGCCTCGCGCCGAGCCCGTAGACGGAGTACGGGAGCGGGTTCCAACCGTGCACGACCACCAGGGGCGCGGCGCGCACCGCCGCGGCCTGGAAGGCGAACGTGATCACCGCGTCGCCGGGGTGGCTGAGGTCCAGCCCGAGAACCACGGGGGCGTCCGCGCGAGCGGGCGGACGGGGAGCGGGCGGTTCCGCGCCCGACTCGGAAGCCGCCTCGCCCTCCTGGGCACCGGCGCGCACGAGGACCACGGGGGCCGCGGCGCGGGCGACGACGGCCGTGGCCACCGAGCCGAGCAGGAATCCGGCGAGCCGGCCCGCGCTCACCGTGCCGATCACCAGTACCTCGGCGTCCTTCGCGGCGCGGCACAACACGTCCCGAGGCGGGCCGATGATGCGGGTCGCCCAGACGTCGAGGTCCGGGTAGCGGCGCCGCAGTTGCTCGGTCACCTTCTGGGCAACACCCTCCGACCAGAGGCGGGCGCCCTCCACGGAGGCGGACGGGTCGTGGTCGCCGGGTTGCCACTCCCAGGCGTGGACCAGGCGCAGTGGCAGGTCCCGCAGCAGGGCTTCCCGGGCACCCCAGTCCGCGGCCGCCAGACCCGCGGGCGAGCCGTCCACACCGACGACCACGGGTCGTGTCATGGCTGCCTCCAAGGGCAAGGGCGTGCGGTCACCTTCACGCTGCGGGACGTGCGCGGCCCAGGGGAGGGGTCGCTGGACCCGTATGCGGGCCGATCGGCCCAACGAACCGGCCGTGGCGGACGGGTGCCCCGGTGGCCGGTGGGTGGAAGGGCCGGACGGCCCCTGACCGGAGGGGGTGGGCGGGCGCACGCTGAAGGTGCCGGGCCCCGGCACCAGGCAGTCGCAGGGAGGAGGAACGATCATGACGCACGGTCCGCACAAGGTCAGCGACGTGATGACGCAGACGGTGGTGGCCGTCGGGGAGGCGGCGCGCTTCAAGGAGGTCGTCGAGACCATGGAGCAGTGGAAGGTCAGTGCCCTGCCGGTGCTGGCGGGGGAGGGGCGGGTGATCGGTGTGGTCTCCGAGGCCGATCTGCTGCCGAAGGAGGAGTTCCGGACGCTGGAGCCGGACCGGTTGGAGCAGCGGGACCGGTTGGACGCCCTGCGGAAGGCGGGCGGTCTGACGGCGGGGGAGCTGATGAGTACGCCGGCGTTGACGGCGCACCCCGGCGACACTCTTGCCCAGGCGGCGCGGACGATGGCGCATAAGTCGGTCAAGCGGCTGCCCGTGGTCGACGACCACGGGATGCTGCAGGGCATCGTCAGCCGCGTGGATCTTCTGAAGGTCTTCCTGCGCTCCGACGAGGAGTTGGCGGCGGAGGTGCGGACCGAGATCGTCGACCGGCTGTTCACCAACCCCCGCGAAAGGGTCCAAGTGACCGTCGAGGACGGCGTGGTGACGCTTCACGGGCCGATCCGCGACAGCGCGCTGTCGTCGGTCGCGGCCCGCCTGGTACGGGCGGTGGAGGGCGTGGTGGACGTGGCGTTCGACGCCCACACCGGCCCGGCGACGGAGGAACGCACTGCAGTCGCTCACTGACGATGGTGCCGCCATTGCGCGTCCAGCGTTTCCCACTCCCGCTCCCATTGGGCGGAGCGCCTGCGGTCCAGTACGCAGACGCCGATCTTGTCCACGCTGAAGATCAGCAGCCCGGCGCCGCACCCGGCCGCGATGCCGACCACGGTGCCCATCGCCATGGTGTCGGTCGGGGATCCGGGGTCCCGTACGAGCGCTCCGTGCCGATCCAGCCACACCGGCGCCCGGTCACCGACCCGCGCGCCGGGCGCCACGGCCGTCTCGCCCGTCCGCGGGGTGTGACCCCGAGCCACCCACCGGACCTTTGCGAACACCTGGCCGCCGGCGCTTCCCGTCCCGGTCTCGATGCCGACGGGAACGGAGGGTTGCTGGACCACCACGGCGGAGGAACGACGCCACGCGGCGTGCTGGTGGTCCGCCGCCGTAGTGGTCGCCAGGCCGGCCACCACCCCGACGATCGGGGCCCCCACGAGGATCAGGAGCCCGGCGAGCAGAGTCATCCAGGACTGCAACACGTCCGTGCCCCGGCGCAACGGGACGTGCCGCCACGGCGGGTGAGGCTTCGGCAGAGGCATCATGACCCCCTTCCGCTGCTGCACCGAGCGTCCCACCGCCGGACCGTGGCCGGAGAGGGCCGAACGGTCCCGGAACGGGCGCCACAGCGCGCCCGGAATGACCAGGCCGGGACCGTTCGGCCCTGGCATGGTGGTTCGGGTGGGGCCACGATGGATCAGGGGGTCGGTGCGGAAGGAGGAGGGCGCGTGATGAGCGAGACGACCCCGATCCCGCCTCGGCGGGCGATCCGGGTGTTCCTCGTCGACGACCACGAGGTGGTCCGGCGCGGTGTGCAGGATCTGCTCGATGCCGAGCCCGACATCGAGGTGGTGGGGGACGCCGGGACGGCGGACCACGCGCTGGCTCGGGGACCGGCGCTGCGACCCGACGTGGCGGTGCTCGACGTCCGCCT
>NZ_JBHVJX010000036.1:0-82124 GCF_042798755.1 Streptomyces sp. NPDC057743 | reverse complement strand
AACGCCCGGTTACATTTCGAACCCGGAAGCTAAGCCTTTCAGCGCCGATGGTACTGCAGGGGGGACCCTGTGGGAGAGTAGGACGCCGCCGAACTATTTTTCAGAGAAAGCCCCGTCGGGAACTTCGGTTCCAGGCGGGGCTTTCTCGCGTTCCGTGACGGGCCCCCGCGGTACGGCCGGGCCGGTGGGCCAGGTAATGTTTGGGGCATCATCGGCATATTTCCCACAGGAGGCTTCCGCGTGGAGGTCCAGGAGACGCGGATCCAGACAGATCGTGTCCTCACCATCCCGAATATTCTGAGCATGGCGCGCCTGGTCGGCGTGCCCGTGTTCCTGTGGTTGATCCTCTGGCCGAAATTCGGCGGCCCGAAGGCTGATGGCTGGGCGCTGCTGGTGCTCGCGTTCAGCGGCGTCAGCGACTACCTCGACGGCAAGCTGGCCCGGCGCTGGAACCAGATCAGCAGCCTGGGACGGATCCTCGACCCGGCTGCCGACCGCCTCTACATCCTCTCCACCCTCGTCGGCCTGACCTGGCGGGAGATCCTTCCGATCTGGCTCACCGCGGCACTGCTGGCCCGCGAGCTGATGCTGTTGATCGCGGTCGGAATCCTCGGGCGCCATCGCTACGGCCCTCCCCAGGTGAACTTCCTGGGCAAAGCGGCTACGTTCAACTTGATGTATGCGTTCCCGTTGCTGCTGCTCAGTGACGGATCTGGCTGGCTTCACACGCTCGCTGCTATTTTCGGATGGGCGTTCGCTGGGTGGGGTACGGCGCTGTACTGGTGGGCAGGGATCCTCTACGTGGTCCAGGTCCGCCGGATCATCAGAGCGGACGCCACGGCCGACTGAGCTCGCCGAACCGGCAGATTGTGCCAAGTGTCAGCGCCCGCGCCGCGGAAAACAGTGGGCGCTCTTGACAAGTGAAGTCGGCAAGACAGTCGTCTCTTCGAGGAGGACGCTTCCGACATGAAGGCCGTTGTGATGGCCGGCGGCGAAGGAACACGCCTTCGCCCCATGACGTCCAGCATGCCCAAGCCGCTGCTTCCCGTGGCCAATAGGCCGATCATGGAGCACGTACTGCGGCTGCTGAAAAGGCATGGTCTCACCGAGACCGTCGTGACTGTGCAATTCCTGGCCTCGCTCGTCCGGAACTACTTCGGTGACGGGGAAGAGCTCGGCATGGAACTCACCTATGCCAATGAGGAAAAGCCACTCGGCACCGCCGGCAGCGTGAAGAACGCCGAGGAGGCCCTCAGAGACGACGCCTTCCTCGTCATCTCCGGTGACGCCCTCACCGACTTCGACCTGACCGACCTCATCCGCTTCCACAAGCAGAAGGGCGCCCTCGTCACCGTGTGCCTGACGAGGGTGCCCAATCCGCTGGAGTTCGGTATCACCATCGTCGACGAGGGCGGCCGGGTCGAGCGTTTCCTGGAAAAGCCGACCTGGGGTCAGGTCTTCTCCGACACCGTCAACACCGGTATCTACGTGATGGAGCCGGAGGTCTTCGACTACGTCGAGCCGGACGTTCCGGTGGACTGGTCCGGGGATGTCTTCCCGCAGTTGATGAAGGAGGGCAAGCCCATCTTCGGCTATGTGGCCGAGGGGTATTGGGAGGACGTCGGCACACACGAGAGTTATGTGAAGGCACAGGCCGACGTGCTTGAGGGCAAGGTCGACGTCGATATCGACGGCTTCGAGATCTCGCCGGGCGTGTGGGTGGCCGAGGGCGCCGATGTGCATCCGGACGCCGTGCTGCGCGGTCCGCTGTACATCGGTGACTACGCCAAGGTCGAGGCGGACGTGGAGATCCGTGAGCACACCATCGTGGGCTCCAACGTCGTGGTGAAAAGCGGCGCTTTCCTCCACAAGGCGGTGGTGCACGACAACGTCTTCATCGGCCAGCAGAGCAATCTGCGCGGGTGCGTGATCGGCAAGAACACCGACATCATGCGGGCCGCGCGGATCGAGGACGGCGCGGTCATCGGCGACGAATGCCTGATCGGTGAGGAGTCGATCGTCCAGGGCAATGTGCGGGTCTATCCGTTCAAGACGATCGAGGCCGGTGCGTTCGTCAACACCTCGGTGATCTGGGAATCCCGCGGCCAGGCCCATCTGTTCGGGGCGCGCGGGGTATCGGGAATCCTCAACGTCGAGATCACCCCGGAGCTCGCGGTGCGGCTCGCGGGCGCGTACGCCACCACACTGAAGAAGGGGTCGACGGTCACCACCGCGCGTGACCACTCCCGTGGCGCCCGGGCGTTGAAGCGGGCGGTGATCTCCGCGTTGCAGGCGAGCGCCATCGACGTGAGGGACTTGGAGAACGTGCCGCTGCCGGTGGCTCGTCAGCAGACCGCGCGGGGCAGTGCCGGCGGGATCATGGTGCGTACCACGCCCGGTGTGCCGGACTCCGTCGACATCATGTTCTTCGACGAGCGGGGCGCGGACCTCTCGCAGGGCGGTCAGCGCAAGCTGGACCGGGTCTACGCCCGGCAGGAATACCGGCGTGCGTTCCCCGGTGAGATCGGTGACCTCAGTTTCCCGGCGAGCGTCTTCGACTCCTATACGGGCGCACTGTTGCGGGCCGTGGACACCCGGGGGATCAGCGAGTCCGGGTTGAAGGTCGTCGTGGACGCGTCGAACGGAAGCGCCGGTCTGGTGCTGCCGAGCCTGCTCGGGCGGCTCGGTGTCGACTCGTTGACCATCAACCCCGGCCTCGACGAGTCGAGGCCGACCGAGACCGCCGATGCCCGCCGTTCCGGCCTGGTGCGGCTGGGGGAGATCGTGGCGTCGGCGCGGGCCGCGTTCGGCGTGCGCTTCGACCCCGTTGGCGAGCGGCTCTCGTTGGTGGACGAGCGCGGCCGGATCATCGAGGACGACCGGGCGTTGCTGGTGATGCTGGATCTGATCGCGGCCGAGCGTCGCAGTGGGCGGGTGGCGCTGCCGGTGACCACGACGCGGATCGCGGAGCAGGTGGCGGCGTACCACGGGACGCAGGTCGAGTGGACGACGACCTCGCCGGACGACCTGACGCGGGTGGGACGGTCGGACGGCACGGTGTTCGGCGGGGACGGCAAGGGCGGCTTCATCATCCCGGAGTTCAGCAGTGTCTTCGACGGCTCCGCCGCGTTCGTCCGGCTGATCGGTCTGGTGGCCCGCACGCAGCTGACACTCAGTCAGATCGATGCGCGGATTCCGCGGGCACACGTCCAGCGGCGCGACCTGGCGACGCCGTGGGCGGTCAAGGGCCTGGTGATGCGGCACGTCGTGGAGGCGGCCGGTGACCGGGACGTGGACACCACCGACGGCGTGCGGATCGTGGAGGCCGACGGGCGGTGGGTGCTGGTGTTGCCCGACGTGGCCGAGGCGGTCACCCATCTCTGGGCGGAAGGGCCGGATGACGCCTCCGCCCAGCAACTGCTTGACGAGTGGGCGGCCGTAGTGGACAGCGCCGGACGCTGAGCCCCGAACCCACCGGCGTGCCGCCCGATCGGCACGCCGGTGGGGCCGTTGGGAGACCGCGCCGCCGACGTGCGACGATGTGCGGCATGTCGCAGCAGCGCCCCGATCGGAGCAACCCCCACCCCTCGGCGGGGCGGCCCGATGCATCCATGTCGCTGCTCACCAACGTGATGGACCACAGCCTCGACGACGGGTACGCCGAGGCCGCCGCGCGGAAGTCCGCCGAGGGCGTCAGCGGTCTACCGCGCACGCTGCGCGCGAAGTTGGGGCTGGCGGCCGGTCTGGTGCTGGCGGCGCTGGTGGTGACCGTGGGGGCGGCGCAGGCGCGAGTCTCGGCGCCGACGCTGGCCAAGGAGCGCGAGGAGCTGATCCACCGCATCCAGAAGGGCACCACGGAAGCCGACGCCCAGCAGCAGAAGGTGGACACGACCCGGAACGCGGTGGACCGGATGCAGCGCGAGGCGCTCAAGCAGCACGGCGACGGCAAGGCCGAACTGCTGTCGCTGCTGGCCGGTTCGACGCAGGTCACGGGGCCGGGCGTGAAGCTGGTGGTGGACGATGCCAAGGGGGCCGCGGCAGGTGCCGGAGGCCCGCGGGAGAGCAGTGACTTCTCGGACACCGGGCGGGTGCGCGACCGGGACATGCAACGCGTGGTGAACGGGCTGTGGCAGTCCGGTGCGGAGGCCATCTCCGTCAATGGGCAGCGGCTGACGTCGCTTTCGGCGGTCAGGGCCGCGGGAGACGCCATACTGGTCGACAACAAGCCGCTGGTGCCGCCCTATACGGTGCTGGCGGTGGGGGACGGGCAGCGGCTGAGCACCACGTTTCAGGACAGCGCCGATGGTCAGTATCTGCACGTGTTGCAGGAGAACTACGGCGTGCGCACCAAGATTTCCGTGGAGAACGAGGTCAAACTGCCGCCCGCGCCCAGTTTGACCGTACGTACCGCAAAGCCGAAGGCCGGTGCCGCGAAGGCGGACGGCGCCGACACAGGGAAGGGCACATCGTGATCGCCGTACTGGGCCTCATCGTGGGAGTCGTGGTCGGAATTTTCGTCCGACCCGTGGTGCCGACGGTGGTCGAGCCCTACTTGCCGATCGCTGTCGTGGCCGCGCTGGACGCCGTGTTCGGTGGTCTGCGCGCGATGCTGGACGGGATCTTCGACGACAAGGTCTTCGTGGTCTCCTTCCTGTCGAACGTGGTGGTGGCCGCCCTGATCGTCTTCCTCGGGGACAAGTTGGGCGTCGGCGCCCAACTCTCCACCGGCGTCGTGGTGGTGCTCGGTATCCGCATCTTCTCCAACGCTGCCGCGATCCGTCGGCACGTGTTCCAGGCGTGAGGCCGATGCCAGCGGACGAGACGCCGGAGTCGGAGCCGGAGCGCGGGCCGGAGGAGCGGCCGGAGCGGAAGCCCGAGCGGGCGCGCGAGGCGCATGAGGAGCAGCGGCCGGCGGAGCGGCGGCCGATGCCGCCGGAGAAGCCCCACGAGCCCCAGGGGGCGGCGGAGCGGCCCGAACGGCCGGAAGCGACGCGGGAGCAGGGGAGCGCAGGGCAGGAGGCTGCCGAACCGGCTGCCGCCGCCGGTGCGGATGCGGCCGCGGACGAGGAGGCGGCGCCGCCGTCGCTGACCGGTCGGCAGCGGCTCGTCGCCAGCCTGTGGCCGCCGCGGCTGAGCCGGCCTCAACTGATCGTCGCGTTGCTCCTGTTCATTCTCGGCCTCGGCCTCGCGATTCAGGTACGTTCCACCAGTGACAGCAGTGCGCTGCGGGGTGCGCGTCAGGAGGATCTGGTGCGCATTCTGGACGAACTGGACAATCGCTCCCAGCGGTTGACGGAGGAGCAGCGGCGCCTGGAGGGACAGAAGACCGAGTTGGCGAACAGCTCGGACCAGGCCGAGGAGGCTCGTAAGCAGACCGTGGAGAAGGAACAGCAGCTGGGAGTGCTGGCAGGGACCGTCGCGGCGCAGGGCCCCGGCATCACCCTGACCATCGACGATCCGCACCACTCCGTGGAGGCGGACAAGTTGCTGGACACCATCCAGGAGCTGCGGGCGGCCGGGGCCGAGGCCATCCAGGTCAACAACGTCCGCGTCGTCGCGAGCACTTACTTCTCGGACCTCCGGGGCGGGGTGGACGTCGACGGCAAGCGTGTCACGCCGCCGTACCAGTTCAAGGTCATCGGGAAGCCGGAGGACCTCGAACCGGCGCTCAACATCCCCGGCGGAGTGGTCCAGACGCTGGAAAAGGAGCAGGCCAAGGTGTCTGTGTCCCGGCAAGAGAAGATCGTTGTGGATGCCTTGCGACAGGCGAAGCGGCCTGACTACGCTCGGTCGTCATCCCGGTGAGGCGTCCACGTATGGTGATGGCCCGGCAAGGGCATGAGGCAGCGGGGGGTCGACGCACCGTGCGTGTGGTGTGTGGTGGAAACTGTCTGAAGGCCACGGACGTTCACAGGATGTCCGGATCGGCCGGTGTGTGCATCGAGGGTTCGTCCTGCCCCACGGGCGGGTCTGTGTCGTACAAGGGGAATCGCCCGTGAAGTTGTTTGCAAAGCTGTTCGGCAAGAGCGCGCGCCAGGAAGGCGACGGCGGTTCGGCGCGGCACCGCGCTCCGCGTCGTTCGGAAGAAGGGGCCGCGCCGGAGAGCCGTCCGCTGTTCCGTGATGAGGTCGGCGGTCCGTCCGGGGGGCACGGCGCGGGTTCTGTTGACCCCTCCGGTGCCGGCCGCATAGGTTCCGAGGAACCATCAGCCGCACGCACGGGTGGAGGGTCGGCCTTGGTCTGTACGAGGTGCGGGCACCGGAACGCCGAGGCGAGCCGGTTCTGTTCCAACTGTGGTGCCCCGCTGCGCCCGGGCGCCCAGCCCGACCGGGCCTCGGAGACGACCTCGACGATCTCCATCTCCGGGATCGAGGCGTACGACGCGGAGGCGACCGGGCAGAACCTGTCGCCGGCGCTCTCCCCGGAGGCCCAGGCTGCCGTCGACGCCCTCCCGTTGGGCTCGGCCCTGCTGATCGTCCGCCGTGGGCCGAACGCGGGCAGCCGCTTCCTCCTGGACGGCGAGCTGACGACCGCGGGCCGGCACCCGCAGGGCGACATCTTCCTCGACGACGTGACGGTCTCCCGTAGCCACGTGGAGTTCCGCCGCGGATCGGACGGCCGCTTCACGGTCACCGACGTCGGCAGCCTCAACGGCACCTACGTCAACCGCGAGCCGATCGACTCCGTGGTCCTCGCCAACGGCGACGAGGTGCAGATCGGCAAGTACCGCCTGGTCTTCTACGCGAGCCAGCGGGGCGTCGGTATCTGACCGCCAGGGAAGGCATATGCGCCAATCACCGACAGGCGGTGCCGGTTCGTCCGGCACCGCCTCCTCGGACCGCACACCGATGAGCATCGGCTCGGTGCTCAACGTGCTGCGCGAGGAGTTCCCCGAGGTCACCATCTCCAAGATCCGTTTCCTGGAGGCCGAGGGGCTGGTCGAGCCGCAGCGCACGCCTTCTGGGTACCGCAAGTTCACGGCCGCGGACGTCGAGCGCTTGGCGAACGTGCTGCGGATGCAGCGGGACCACTACCTCCCCCTGAAGGTCATCAGGGAGCATCTGGACGCCCTGGAGCGGGGTGAGCAGGTGCAGCTGCCCGCTCCGGCGGCGCCCCGCGACTTGGTCGAGGGTGTGTCCGATCCGGACGAGGAGCGCCCGACGACCGCCCGGATCGGCCGGGCCGAGCTGCTGGCCGCCGCCGAGGTGGACGAGGCGGCGCTCGCCGACTGGGAGTCGTACGGACTCATCGTCCCGCATGGGGACGGGGGCTACGACATCGAGGCGGTCACGGTCGCCAAACTCGTAGCGGACCTTGGCCGATTCGGCCTGGAGCCGCGGCATCTGCGTGCCGTGAAGGCGGCCGCGGAGCGCGAGGCGGGGCTCGTCGAGCAGGTCGTGGCACCCCTTCGGCGGCACCGGAATCCGCAGACCCGGGCGCATGCCGAGGCCACCGTCCGCGAGCTGGCCACGCTGTCGGCGCGGTTGCACGCGGCGCTGTTGCAGAGCGCGCTGCGGGTTCGTCTGCCGTGAGCAAACGAGTGCCCGACTACCCAAACCGGCCGGGCACGGCCTAGGGTTGCTGTGTGAACGAGCTCGACGTCGTGGGTGTCCGGGTGGAGATGCCTTCCAGCCAACCGATCGTGCTGCTGCGGGAGGTGGGAGGTGACCGCTACCTGCCCATCTGGATCGGACCGGGAGAGGCCACCGCCATCGCGTTCGCCCAGCAGGGCATGGTGCCCGCCCGGCCGCTGACGCATGACCTCTTCAAGGACGTGCTCGAAGCCGTGGGCCAGGAGCTGACGCAGGTCCGGATCACGGATCTGCGCGAGGGGGTCTTCTATGCCGAACTGGTCTTCGCCAGTGGGGTCGAGGTCAGTGCCCGTCCGTCGGACGCGATAGCGCTGGCGCTGCGCACCGGGACGCCGATCTTCGGTACCGACGGTGTGCTGGACGACGCGGGGATCGCCATCCCGGACGAGCAGGAGGACGAGGTGGAGAAGTTCCGCGAGTTCCTCGACCAGATTTCGCCCGAGGACTTCGGCACCAACCAGTGATCGGCCAGGCCAACCGCCTGTTTCTGGCCAACCTTTCATTCATTCCCCGTGACAAGTCACGAGAAACCACTCGTAGGGTGATTATCACTCGGCGTGGCGAGCGCGGCGATCGTTGACGCACCCCGGGTGACTGCATACCGTCGATATGGCAGGTCCCGTCCGGGACGTGGAGGACGGAGGGCGGCGTGGCAATCACCGGCGACGGTACGGCGGCGGAAGGGGCATTGCCGCTCCACACGGGCGCGGCGGCGAACCGGGGTCCGGTGCAGGCCGCCGAGGTGTCGGGGGACCGCGAGGCGGAGAACATCGGCTACCGCGGACCGACCGCGTGCGCGGCGGCGGGCATCACCTACCGGCAGCTGGACTACTGGGCGCGGACGGGGCTCGTGGAGCCCAGTATCCGGCCCGCTTTCGGGTCCGGGACCCAGCGGCTCTACAGCTTCCGCGACGTCGTCGTCCTGAAGATCGTCAAGCGGCTGTTGGACACCGGGGTCTCGTTGCAGAACATTCGTGCCGCCGTGCAGCACTTGAGGGCGCGCGGGCTGGCGGACCTGACCCGGATGACGTTGATGAGCGATGGCGCGACGGTCTATGAGTGCACCTCGCCCGACCAGGTCGTGGATCTGCTCCAGGGAGGCCAGGGCGTCTTCGGGATCGCCGTGGGTGTGGTGTGGCGGGACGTGGAAGGCGCGCTGTCACAGCTCCACGGGGAGCGGGTGGACACCGGCGAGACGCTGATTGGGAAGAACCCGCACGACGAGTTGGCGCGGCGGCGCAACCGGGCCGGCTGAGGGCCGGCGGACGGTTCTCGGCCCGGGGTCGGGGCCATTGTCAGTGGTGTGCGGCAGCATCAGTGGTGTGAGACGTGCGCCGACGATCCTGCATCTGGACATGGATGCCTTCTATGCGGCCGCCGAGCAGGCGGCCAAGCCGAGCCTGCGGGGAAAGCCCGTGGTCGTCGGCGGGATCGGGCCGCGCGGGGTGGTCGCCACGGCCTCGTACGAGGCGCGGGTCTTCGGGGTGCGGTCGGCGATGCCGACGGCGCAGGCGCGGCGGTTGTGCCCCAACGCCGCTTATCTCAACCCCCGGTTCGGTCTGTACCGCCAGGTGAGTGAATCGGTCATGGAGCTGCTGCGGGCGCTCTCGCCGCTCGTGGAGCCGTTGAGCCTGGACGAGGCGTTCGTCGATCTGGAGGCGGGTGGGGTGCCGGCGGAGTCGGCGGCGGCGCGGGCGGTGGGGGAGCAACTGCGGCGCGATATCCGGGCGGTCACGGGGTTGACCGGTTCGGTGGGGCTGGCCGGTGCCAAGATGCTCGCCAAGATCGCGTCGGAGGCGGCGAAGCCGGACGGCCTGGTGGTGATCGAGCCGGGCACCGAGCGGGAGTTGCTGGGGCCTATGTCGGTGCGGACGCTGCCCGGGGTCGGGCCGGCCACGGCCGAGACGTTGCGGCGGGCCGGGATACATACCGTCGCGGAGACCGCCGAGGCCGGTGAGGCGGAGTTGGTGCGGCTGTTGGGCAAGGCGCATGGCACCGGGTTGTACGCGATGGCGTTGGGGCAGGACGACCGGCCGGTGGTGGCCGAACGGGACGCGAAATCGGTGTCGGTGGAGGACACCTTCGAGGTCGACCTGACCGACCGGACGCGGGTGCGGACCGAGGTGTTGCGGCTGGCCGACCGTTGTGTGGCGCGGCTGCGGGAGGCCGGTCGGTCCGGACGCACGGTGGTGATCAAGGTGCGGAACTACGACTTCTCGACGCTGACCCGGTCCGAGACGCTGCGCGGGCCGACCGACGATCCGGCGGTCGTCCGGGAGGCCGCTGCGCGGCTGTTGGAGACGGTGGACACCACGGGCGGGGTCCGGCTGCTGGGCGTGGGGGTGAGCGGGTTGGCGGACTTCACGCAGGAGGACCTGTTCGCCCAGATCGCCACGGAGCGGGAGGCGGAGGAGCAGGCGGCCGTCGAGGCGGCGGAGTCGGAAGGGGAAGTGGCCGGTGAGCCGGAGGCGCTCCCGGAGCTGCCGCGGCGTTGGCTCCCGGGGCTGGACGTGGTGCACGAGGAGTTCGGCGCCGGGTGGGTGCAGGGCAGTGGGGTGGGGAGGGTGACCGTGCGGTTCGAGACGCCGTGGTCCGCACCGGGGCGGGTGCGGACCTTTGTCGTCGATGATCCGGCGTTGCGGCCGGGGGAACCGTTGCCGCTGGTGGGCGGGCCGGATCAGTCTTCCGCGCCGGCGATCCGGCCGAAGTCCGTGTCAGCGGCGGACGCGGCGGAGTCCGCGGGCGAGGAGATATCCAGGCGGTAGTGGTGGTAGAGCTGGAGTTCCTGCTCGGGGGAGAGGTGCCGGCCGACGCCGAAATCGGGGGCGTCTTTGATCAGCTTGCGGTCGTAGGGGATGTGCAGGCTTTCGCCGACCATCTTGCTCGGTTCCAGGGGGACGAACGCGTCCCGACTGAACAGGCCGGTGCGGACGGCTGCCCACTCCGGTTCGCCCGTCGCGTCGTCGAGGTAGACCTCGTCGACGGTCCCTATCTTCGCGCCGTTGCGGTCGAACGCTTTGCGGCCGATCAGGCTCCGGGGATCGATATCGGTTTGCACGGTCCCTCCAATTGGTCGCAACTGCCTTGTGACAACTACGAAACGGCACATTCCATGCCTCGGCCACTCGAAGGATCGTTCCAGCAGTGCGCTGGTAGGCTGGCGATTGGCCGTCGACCCCATGCGGGAGAGTCCTTTGTCGTTCGCGGCAGGGCGCCGAAGGAGCAAATCCTCCCCGGAATCTCTCAGGCACACGTACCGCATGGACGAGGTCACTCTGGAAAGCAGGGCGGGCCACGGACAGGCACCATGCCGGAACCCCTCCTCACCGACGGTGAAAGCCGCTCCGCAGCCCGCGGGCCGGTGAAGCTCTCAGGTTGAGATGACAGAGGGGGAGGCCGTCCGGGCACCAGCGCCGTGGTGCCCCTCGTAGGTCGTAGTGACCAGGAGGCCCCCGCACGATGACCACCAATCGCATCCCCCTGTCCGAGCTGGAGCGCGGCACCGCGTTCGAGCA
This sequence comes from Streptomyces sp. NPDC057743, assembly GCF_042798755.1. Classification (NCBI taxonomy): domain Bacteria; kingdom Bacillati; phylum Actinomycetota; class Actinomycetes; order Kitasatosporales; family Streptomycetaceae; genus Streptomyces; species Streptomyces sp. NPDC057743. The sequence goes on along the minus strand of NZ_JBHVJX010000036.1, from coordinate 71,017 downwards.
CCGGCACATCGGCCCCGACCACGAGGCGCAGGCCAAGATGCTTGCGCAGGTCGGTTTCGGATCGCTGGACGAGCTCACCGCCGTCGCCGTCCCCGACGTGATCAAGAGCACCGAGGCGCTCGGCCTGCCGCAGGGCCGCACCGAGGCCGAGGTGCTGGGAGAGCTGCGCGCCCTGGCCGACCGCAACCAGGTCCTGTCGTCCATGATCGGGCTCGGCTACTACGGCACCTTCACCCCGCCGGTGATCCTGCGCAACGTCATGGAGAACCCGTCCTGGTACACGGCCTACACGCCCTACCAGCCGGAGATCTCGCAGGGTCGTCTGGAGGCCCTGCTGAACTTCCAGACCATGGTCGCCGACCTGACCGGACTGCCGACCTCCGGTGCGTCCCTCCTGGACGAGGGCACCGCCGCCGCGGAGGCGATGGCGCTCTCCCGCCGGGTCGGCAAGGTCAAGCAGGGCGTCTTCCTCGTTGACGCGGACTGTCTGCCGCAGACCGTCGCCGTGATCCAGACCCGCGCCGAACCGACCGGCGTCGAGGTCGTGGTCGCCGACCTCACGGACGGCATCCCGGACGAGATCGCCGAGCGGGGCGTCTTCGGCGTGCTGCTGCAGTACCCGGGCGCATCCGGTGCGGTGCGCGACCCGCGGGCGGTCATCGAGCGGGCGCACGAGCTGGGCGCGATCGTCACCGTCGCCGCCGACCTGCTGGCGCTGACGCTGCTCACCCCGCCCGGTGAGCTCGGCGCGGACATCGCGGTCGGCACCACCCAGCGCTTCGGTGTCCCGATGGGCTTCGGCGGTCCGCACGCCGGCTACATGGCCGTTCGCGAGCAGTACGCCCGCAGCCTGCCCGGCCGTCTGGTGGGCGTCTCGGTGGACGCCGACGGCGCCAGGGCGTACCGGCTGGCGCTGCAGACCCGTGAGCAGCACATCCGCCGCGAGAAGGCCACCAGCAACATCTGCACCGCGCAGGTGCTGCTCGCCGTCATGGCCGGCATGTACGCCGTCTACCACGGTCCGGAGGGGCTGCGCACCATCGCCCGGCGGACCCACCGGTACGCCGCGATCCTGGCCAAGGGGCTGACGGACGGCGGTGTCGAGCTCGTCCACGACGCCTACTTCGACACCCTCACCGCGCGGGTGCCCGGTCGGGCGGCCGAGGTCGTCGCCGCCGCCCGCGAGGCCGGTATCAACCTCCGGCAGGTCGACGCCGACCTCGTCGGCATCGCCTGTGACGAGACCACCGGGCGCGCCCAATTGGCCGGCGTCTGGGGCGCGTTCGGCGTCCGGGGCGACATCGACGCGCTGGACGCGGCCGTCGCCGACGCCCTGCCGCAGCCCCTGCTGCGCACCGACGACTACCTTGCCCACCCGGTCTTCCACCAGCACCGCTCCGAGACCGCCATGCTGCGCTACCTGCGCACCCTGGCCGACAAGGACTACGCGCTGGACCGCGGCATGATCCCGCTCGGCTCCTGCACGATGAAGCTGAACGCGACGACCGAGATGGAGCCGGTCACCTGGCCGGAGTTCGGCCAGCTGCACCCCTTCGCGCCGGCCGACCAGGCGCAGGGCTACCTCACGCTCATCCAGGAGCTGGAGGAGCGGCTCGCCGCGATCACCGGCTACGCCAAGGTGTCCATCCAGCCCAACGCCGGCTCCCAGGGCGAGTTGGCCGGTCTGCTCGCGGTCCGCGCCTACCACCGGGCCAACGGCGACGAGCAGCGCACCGTCTGCCTGATCCCGTCGTCGGCGCACGGCACCAACGCCGCCAGCGCCGTGATGGCGGGCATGAAGGTCGTCGTTGTCAAGACCGGCGAGGACGGCGAGGTGGACGCCGAGGACCTGCACGCCAAGATCGCCAAGCACCGCGACGAGTTGGCCGTCCTGATGGTCACCTACCCGTCCACGCACGGGGTGTTCGAGGAGCACATCACGCAGATCTGCGCCGCGGTGCACGAGGCCGGCGGTCAGGTCTACGTGGACGGCGCCAACCTCAACGCGCTGGTCGGCCTGGCGGAGCCGGGGAAGTTCGGCGGCGACGTCTCCCACCTCAACCTGCACAAGACGTTCTGCATCCCGCACGGCGGTGGCGGTCCCGGCGTCGGCCCGGTGGGCGTCCGCGCCCACCTGGCGCCGTACCTGCCCAACCACCCGCTCCAGCCGACTGCGGGTCCGGCCACGGGTGTTGGGCCGATCTCGGCCGCTCCCTGGGGGTCGGCCGGCATTCTGCCGATCTCCTGGGCGTACGTCCGGCTGATGGGTGGTGAGGGGCTCAAGCGCGCCACCCAGGTCGCGGTGCTGTCGGCCAACTACATCGCCAAGCGCCTGGAGCCGCACTACCCGGTGCTCTACGCCGGTCCCGGCGGGCTCGTCGCCCACGAGTGCATCATCGACGTCCGGCCGCTGACCAAGGCGACCGGGGTGAGCATCGACGATGTCGCCAAGCGGCTCATCGACTACGGCTTCCACGCGCCGACGATGTCGTTCCCGGTGGCGGGCACGCTGATGATCGAGCCGACCGAGAGCGAGGACCTGACCGAGATCGACCGGTTCTGCGACGCGATGATCGCCATCCGCGCGGAGATCGACAAGGTCGGCTCGGGGGAGTGGGACAAGGACGACAACCCGCTGCGCAACGCCCCGCACACCGCGGGCGCGCTGGGCGGCGAGTGGGACCACCCCTACAGTCGCGAGGAGGCCGTCTTCCCGGCCGGGGGCGGCGCCGCGGACAAGTACTGGCCGCCGGTGCGCCGGATCGACGGCGCCTTCGGCGACCGCAACCTCGTCTGCTCCTGCCCCCCGTTGGACGAGTACGACGTCTGATCGACCCCGCCACCGGTGACCGGTGGCCACATCAAAGGGCCCTCGGCGGATGTGCCGGGGGCCCTGGTGTACGTGCCGGGTGGCCGCGGAAGATCAGGCGGCGGCGGTGACCCGAGGAGCGCCGAGCGGTCGGTGCGGAGCGATGACCTGCCCGTCCGGCAGCAGTTCACCGGTGTCCTCGAAGAGCAGGACACCGTTGCACAGCAGGCTCCAGCCCTGCTCCGGGTGGTGCGCCACCAGGTGCGCGGCCTCCCGGTCCGTGGAGTCGGCTGATGGGCATGGTGGTTGATGCTGGCACATGGAAGTTGTCTTTCGCTGCGGAGTGGTGAACGTCGTGCGGCTCGATGTGGTGTTCATGGCCGCTCCCCCGTTTCTGTCGGTCCCAGTCTTGCCCTACGGAAGGGATTCCGCAGGGATTTCGCAGCAGCGGTACTCACTCGATACGGACGTGTCACCCGTGCGGGCGGTTGCTCCCAAGTGAGCCTGCCGCTTTGGGGATTGGCGCGCTAGCGGCGGGCAGGGGGCGGATGACGTGGTGCGCCCCGCGGCCGGGGCGGTCACGGGGCGCACGGGAGCAGGGCGGGCGCGCGGGGTGGTGCTTCCTCGGTCCTGATCGAGTGTGGTCGGAAGTGCGCGCGAACGGTCAGGCCGGCTCGCGCAACAGGGGCGCCGGGCCCAGCCGGAGGGTAAGCCGGGGCAGCAGATCGGCGACCCGCTGCGGGAGGTGGGAGGCGATCCCGGGCGGGGCGGGGGCCAGCGGCACCAGGAGGTCACCGGGGGCGGGCAGCCCGGCGGCGCCGTCCGCGGAGAGGTCGTGGTGCAGCCACAGGGTGAGCATGTACAGCTCCGGCACGGAGAGCAGCCGCGGCTGGTAGGGCGCGGTGAGCGATTCGGCCTGCACCAGGGCCCTTTCGGTCGCGGCGACGTAGGGGCCGTCGCAGAAGTGCGAGAACGCCCAGCCGTCCGCGGTGAGCCGGGCCTCGGCGGCGGCCACCGCACGGCCACCGCCGCGGACCAGGAAGCGCCAGCCGACGAGGCGGGTGCGCGGCGGGCCGGCCTGGCTGACGTCGTCCCACACGTGGATGGCCAGCGGGTGATCGGGGCTCAACGGCCCCTGGTGGGTGCGGAGCGCGGTGGCCGGGGCCTCGCGGACGGCGCTGGGGGAGCTGAGGGCGGTGAGGATGCTGCGCAGGGCGGGCGCGGGAGCGGGGGGAACGTGCAGCGGCATGGCGGGTCGCCTCTCACTTCGGAGACACGGTGGAGCGCGGCGGTGCGGACGGCGCTGTCTGCGGGCGGGTCAGAGCCTGACCGACCGGAGCGTGGGGGACGACGGGTCGGCCGCGGTGCCGGGGCACCGGGGCGCACGCCGCCGTGCTGGGCGCCAAATCTCTGCCTCGTCTGCGAAGTTTATACGACATTTGTTCTGGAAGTGTTTCGACTACCCGCCTTGCGGATTTCCGGCAAGACGGAATCCGGACTGCTGCTCAGGGCGATTTTCGCCGCTTTGTGCGGGAAATGCGAGAAGTCGCCTCGTAATTCCTCGTCGGCGCGGTAGGCCGGAACCCGTCGGTGTTTTTGACGAGCGAAATGCGGACGGCGTTGGCCCGCGAGATATGCCGGCGGAAAATGCCGGGTGCGTGCCCCTGCGAGCCTAGTGGTCCCGGCATGCCCCTGACGCGTTATCGATCAGATTGCCGGGCATCATCGACCGTAGCCCGTGCCCCGGGGTGCCAGGGACGCGGCGCCACACAGCCCGTGGCCGCGGGCCGTTCACTCTAGGAGGGACCCGCCGATGGGGGAGAAGGTCGCCGCCGACGGGAACGACCTGGCGGATCGGGAGCGCTATCGAAGAAAGCTGCACGACTGTCTTGAGGGATTGCATCGGCTCCTGGTGGAGAAGCGGTTCGACCGCCCCAAGAATCTCATGGGACTGGAGATCGAGCTCAATCTCGCGGGCGCCGACGGACTGCCCCGGATGCTGAACTCGCAGGTCCTCGAAAAGATCGCCAGCGGCGATTTCCAGACCGAACTCGCCCAGTGCAATCTAGAGGTCAACATCACCCCGCACCGCCTGTCCGGACGGGTAATGGACCAGCTCGCCGAGGAGCTGCGCACCGGGCTCGGCTACGCGGAGCGAAAGGCCCGCGAGGCCGCCGCCCGCATCGTCATGATCGGCATCCTGCCCACCCTGAACGCCGAGGACCTCACTGCCGCCAGCCTCTCCGCCAACGACCGCTATGTGCTGCTCAACGACCAGATGCGGGCTGCCCGCGGTGAGGACTTCGTCATCGACATCCGGGGCGTCGACCACCTGGTCACCCGCTCCCCGTCGATCGCCCCCGAGGCCGCTTGTACCTCCGTCCAACTGCACCTCCAGGTGACACCAGGTCGCTTCGCCGCCGTCTGGAACGCGGCCCAGGCGATCGCCGCCGTCCAGATAGCCGTCGGCGCCAACTCCCCGTTCCTGTTCGGGCGGGAGCTGTGGCGGGAGTCGCGGCCGCCGGTCTTCCAACAGGCCACCGACACCCGCGCCCCCGAACTCCAGGCCCAAGGGGTGCGGCCGCGCACCTGGTTCGGCGAGCGCTGGGTGGACTCCGCCTACGACCTCTTCGAGGAGAACCTGCGCTTCTTCCCGCCGCTGCTGCCGCTGTGCGGGCCCGAGGAACCGTTGCGCGTCCTCGACGAGGGCGGCGTGCCCGACCTCGCCGAACTGGTGCTGCACAACGGCACCATCTACCGCTGGAACCGCCCCGTCTACGCGGTCGCCGACGGTGTCCCGCACCTCCGGGTCGAGAACCGGGTGTTGCCGGCCGGCCCCACCGTCGCCGACGTCATCGCCAACACCGCCTTCTACTACGGCCTGGTGCGCGCGCTGGCCGAACAGCCGCGCCCCGTATGGAGCCGGCTGCCGTTCCGGGCCGCGGCCGCCAACTTCGACGCCGCCTGCCGGCACGGCATCGACGCCACCCTCCGCTGGCCCCGCCCCGGTCGGGTCGGTGGCGTCACCGAGATCCCCGCCGTGCGCCTGGTCCAGCAGGAACTGCTGCCGTTGGCGGCCGCCGGGCTGGACGCCTGGGGCGTCGAAGTGGCCGACCGCGACCACTATTTGGGCATCATCGAGGAGCGCTGCGCACGGCGGGTCAACGGGGCGTCCTGGCAGGCCGCGGCGTTCCACCACGCGCGCCGGCAGGGTCTGGACCGGGACGCCGCGCTGGCCGCGATGACCCGGCGCTACAGCGAGCTGATGCACACCGGCGAGCCGGTGCATACCTGGCCGGTGGCGTGGCCCATAGGCAGGGCCGGGGTGCCGGCGCAGCGGCGTACGGCGGCGGAGGGAAGCGTCCCGTAGGGCCGGTGGGTCTTGTCGCGCCGGCCCGTTTGGCGCGGCCGTGGCTGCCCGCTGTCCTGATGGCCGTGCGGGCCCTGTGTGGATCTGCAGCGGGGCGTCGACCCGGTGGGCGGGCGCCGGGGGACCCCGTTCGGTGCGGTGTGGAGCCGTCGGGCAAGCTGAGACGTCTCATGCGGTAGCGCCTCTCCTGATATGCGGCGGTCCGGCCCGGGCCTCCATAGGGATCGATGCGGGCGGGCGTTCCTCAGGGAGGGCGCCCGCCGGCCTGTCGCGCGCGATCTTCGTACCCGCTTTCGGGACCCTGGTGGGGCGACGGTGGTGGAGAGGCGGTACCGCGGAAGTGGAGGAACCTTTGCAGTCGGATGCAAGTCCCGTGGCGGACGCCGATGTTCCGGGCGACGGCTCGGGGCGCCCCGTGGCGACGGCCGAGGAGCCGGCCCGGAGCGTGCTGCGCAACGAGACGCTGATCGTCCTGGCGCTTTCCCTGGGGGCCAGCGCGGTCTCCGCGCTCATCAGTTTCGTCGGGTCGCTGACCAAACCCGGCGGGCTCAAACACCAGGCGGCGACGCTCAACGCCTCGCACGCGCCTGGCCGGCCCTGGCTGGACCTGGCCTGGCAGCTGTTCGGGATCGCGACGGCCCTGGTCCCGGTCGTGCTGGTGGCCCATCTGCTGCTCCGGGAGCGGGTCGGCGGACTGCGCGCCATCGGCTTCGACCGGCGGCGGCCCGGCTTCGACCTGGGGACGGGCGTCGGACTGGCCGCGCTCATCGGGGGCAGCGGGCTGCTGCTCTACCTGGGGGCGCGGGCGGCCGGCGCCAACTTGACGGTGGTGCCCGAGGCGCTGCCCGAAGTGTGGTGGAAGATCCCGGTGTTGATCGCCTCCGCGGTGCAGAACGCCGTCCTGGAAGAGGTCATCGTCGTCGGCTATCTGCTGCGCCGGCTGGGGCAGTTGGGCTGGGCGCCCTGGGCGGCGGTGGCCGCCAGTTCGGTGCTGCGCGGTTCCTACCACCTCTACCAGGGCATCGGCGGCTTCTTCGGCAACATGGTGATGGGCGTGATCTTCGCCCTGGTGTACCGGCGTTGGGGCCGGGTCGGGCCGCTGGTCGCGGCGCACGCGCTGATCGACATCGTGGCGTTCCTGGGCTACGCGCTGCTGGCGGGGCACGTGTCCTGGCTGCCCACGGCGTGAGCGGGCGGGAAGCCGGAATACGGGGCGGGCGGCCTGGTGGCCCCGCCCCGTGCCGTACCGGGGCGGCGTCAGGCGGTGGCGAGCAGTTCGCCGTCGATGACGGTCACCGCCGAGCCGGTCAACAGCGTGCGCTCGCCGCGCAGTTCGGTGCGGACGAGCCCGGTCCGGGCGCCGCCCTGGCGGCCGACCAGGTTGGCGCGGCCCAGGCGCGCCGACCAGAAGGGAGCGAGCGCGGTGTGCGCGCTACCGGTGACCGGGTCCTCGTCGATGCCCACGCAGGGGAAGAAGCCGCGGGAGACGAAGTCGTAGCCGCCGTCGGGGTCTTCGGCGCGGGCGGTGGCGATTACGCCCCGTCCGCCGTGCCCGGCCAGCAGCGGCAGGTCCGGTGACAGGGCGCGCACGGACTTCTCGTCGGCCAGCTCGACCAGCAGGTCGCCGACGTTGGGGCCGGTGTCGTGGGCGGAGCGGATCTCGGCGCCGAGCGCCCGGGTGACGGCTTCCGGCACGTCCACGGGGGTCAGCGGGGCGGTGGGGAAGTCCATGGTGATCGAGCCGCCGCCGTCGACGGTGGTGATCAGCACGCCGCTGCGGGTGCGGAAGCGGACGGTGCCGGTGGCCGTGCCCGTGGTGCGCAGCACGTGTGCGGTGGCCAGGGTGGCGTGCCCGCACATGGTGACCTCGGCGGTCGGGGTGAGCCAGCGGAGCGCCCAGTCGGCGTCGTCGCCCGGAGGCAGCGGGTGGGCGAAGGCGGTTTCGGAGAGGTTGACCTCGGTGGCGACGTGCTGGAGCCAGCCGTCTTCGGGGAAGGCGTCGGCGTCGAGCAGGACGACCCCCGCGGGGTTGCCGGCGAACGGACGGTCGGTGAAGGCGTCGACGATGCGGATCCTCATGGCCCCGGAGCCTAGGCGCGGGCAAAGCCGCAGGCCAAGGCCAATCCCAGGGAATTGGACCCGGAAATTTCATGCGGACTCTTGTTCGTCGAACACTCTCGATATATCGTTGAGGCATCGCGATCGGTCAGCGATGGCGAGCGACAGAACGTGCGTGATGCACCGACGACGAGAAGGAGGGCGCACCATGCGTTCCCAGGGATACGAGCACGGACGTGAGCACCGGCACGAGAACTACGGGCCCGGACGCCGCGGTGAGCGCGGGGAGTTCGGCGGCTTCGAGCGTCGCCGCTCCGCCTTCGGCGGCTTCGGCCCGCCCTTTGGAGGCCCACCCTTCGGGGGTGGTCGAGGGCGCGGGGGGCCGCGCGGCCGGGCCCGGCGCGGCGATGTGCGCGCCTCGATACTGGCGCTGCTGAAGGACCGCCCGATGCACGGCTACGAAATGATCCAGGAGATAGCCGAGCGCAGCGGCGGGGCGTGGAAGCCCAGCCCCGGCTCCGTCTACCCGACCCTCCAACTGCTGGAGGACGAGGGGCTGATCACCAGCGCCAGCGAGGGTGGCAAGAAGCTGTTCTCGCTGACCGACGAGGGGCGCGCCGAGGCGGAGGGCGGCTCCGACGCCCCCTGGGAGGACGCCGGCCGCGGCGTCGACTGGGAGGCGATGAACGAGATACGCAAGGCGGGCGGTGGCCTGGTCGAGGCGTTCCGTCAGGTGTGGGCCACCGGCAGTCCCGAGCAGCGGGAGAAGGCCATGGCGGTGGTCAACAAGGCCCGCAAGGAGCTGTATCTGATCCTCGCCGAGGAGGACTGAGGCGCGAAGCGGAGGGGCGGCGGTGCCGGAGGGTGCCGCCACCCCGGCGGCTCAGGTCACCAGGCCGGCCAGCTTGCGCAGGGACTCCTCCAGCGCGGCGCTCGCCGAGTCCTTGAGCTTGGTCGCCATCAGGGAGACCGCGGCGCCGGTGAAGGAGCCGTCGATCCGGACCGAGGTCGCCCCGTCGTCCGGCGTCAGTTGATAGCGCATGCCGAGGCTGACGCCCATCGGCCCCTTGCCGCGCACGGAGAGCAGTCGGCCCGGTTCCAACTCGCGCACGGTCCAGGCCACTTCCGCCGGGAAGCCCATCAGCTTCATGTTCTCCGCGTACGTCGCGCCCACCTCCAGGGGGTGTGGGCCGCCGTGTGGGAAGTCGGTGTGGGTGGCGTTCCACTGCCCGTAGGAGTCGAAGTCGGTGAGCCGACCCCAGACCTTCTCGGTCGGTGCCTCGATCCGGGCCTGGGCGGTGACATCGGCCATGCGGGCACCCCTTCGGTGACGGCGTCCTGACTGGTGCGCGGAACGTAGTGGGGTGGGGGTGAAGGTGCAAGGGGGCGGTTCGAAATTGCTGACGGGGAGTCAGTTCTCGCGCCGGGCGTCGGGCTGTTGTCTGAGGCGTCGGCGTGTGGGACGTCGGGGCGTGGGGCGTCGGGGCGGCGCTGCTGGACCCGAGGCAGGTTCTTCGGTGTGGTTGGGTCGTTGACCTAGGTGAACGGAGGCGTGTCGGCAGGCTGTGGGAGAGGGGGCTGTACCCGTATGGGGCGGAAGGTCCGACCTTCATGATCCCTCCGCAAATCCTCCGTAAGGATGAGATCGTGTGTGGGCTTCCCCAACCAGGGTGGGATGCGTAAATGCTTCCCGCCGGGGATGCTCCGGCCTTTGCGGACTGGTGGGGTGGGGCTGTGCAAAACCGTACTGCGTACAGCGGTGGGGACCGCTCCGCCCAGGAACACCCCGACAGCCTGCTCACCGTGGAGCTGGCGTCGGTGGTTTCCGCTGCCCGCAGACGGGCCACCCGCGACGGCGACCGGCAGGTCGACACCGCGCACCTGCTGCATGGGCTCCTGGAGTGGGACCCCGCGGTACGCGAGGTCTTCGAGGACGGCACCCAGGTCGCCCGGCTGCTCGGCTATCTCGTCCAGCGAAGCATCGGCTACGGCCTGCAATGGCACGGCACCGTCGAGGACTCCGGCGCGGTCCCCATGGTCGGCGAGGGCGGCGTCCCCGGATGGTCGCCGGCCGCGGCCGCCGCGATGGACGGCGCGCTCGACCGCGCCCACACCCGCTATGAGACCCGCGCCGGCTGCCTCGACCTCCTCGCCGCCCTCGTGGACGACCCCGAATCCCGGGCCGTCGAGGTCCTGCGCCGCGCATCCGTGGACACCACCCGGCTCGCCGCCCGCCTCGACGGCGATCAGCGTCCCGAACCGGTCTGACTGACCCGGCCCCACACCGCCCTCACCCGCTGCCCGTATCGCCTTGTGAGACAGGGGCGTTGAGGGATGACGCTGCTGATCACGGCTGTCATGATGACCCGATGCACGCCTCATCGGGGAGTTCGGCGGGTCAGGTGACCGGCCAGGTCCAGGGAACCTCCGCGTCCCGGGGGACCCAACAGCCGGCCGCCGTCGGCCCGGACGCCGCCCGTCCCACCGGGCGCGGCGCGGGGCTCGGCATCGCCCTGCTCTCGGCGCTCGCGTTCGGCGGTTCCGGCGTCGCCGCCAAGCCGCTGATCACCGCCGGCCTCGAACCGCTGCACGTCACCTGGCTGCGGGTGGCCGGCGCCGCGCTGGTGATGCTCCCCATCGCCTGGCGCCACCGCGATCTGCCGCGCCGCCGGCCCGCACTCCTCGTCGGCTTCGGCCTGCTGGCCGTCGCCGGCGTCCAGGCCTGCTACTTCGCCGCGCTCTCCCGCATCCCCGTCGGCGTCGCGCTGCTCATCGAATACCTCGCCCCCGCCCTGGTCCTGGGGTGGGTGCGCTTCGTACAGAAGCGGCCCGTGACCCGCGCCGCCGCGCTCGGCGTGGTGCTGGCCGTCGGCGGTCTGGCCTGCGTCGTCGAGGTGTGGTCCGGGCTCAGCCTCGACCCCCTCGGCCTGGCCCTCGCCCTCGGCGCCGCCTGCTGCCAGGTCGGCTACTTCGTCCTGTCCGACCACGGCACGGACGGCGACGCCGACGCGGCACCGGACCCGCTCGGCGTGATCGCCTACGGCCTGCTGATCGGCGCGGTCGTGCTCACCCTTGTCGCCCGCCCCTGGAGCATGCACTGGGCGGTGCTGCGTGGCACCGCGGAGCTCAACGGCGTCGCGGTACCCGCCGTGTTGCTGCTCGCCTGGATCGTGTTGGTCGCCACGGTCGTCGCGTACCTCACTGGCGTGGTGTCGGTCCGGCGGCTCTCCCCGCAGGTCGCCGGCGTCGTCGCCTGTCTGGAGGCGGTGATCGCCACCGTCCTCGCCTGGGTGCTGCTCGGCGAACACCTCTCCGCGGTGCAGATCGCCGGCGGCACGGTGGTCCTGATCGGTGCCTTCATCGCGCAGTCGGCCAGGCCGGCGGCCGAAGGGGACGGGAGCGGCACCGTCACCGTGGCCTCCGGAGGAACACCCGTCACGGAGGCCGACACCACCCCCAACGCGCTGCGTACCAAGGGCTCTTAGCGGCCAACAGCTCGCCGGGCGCCGCCTGTGGAGGGCTTGCCGGCCGATTCGCCCACGACATAGGCTCACGATCATGTATTCGACTGTGCTCTCCCCGCCGGCCGCCTAGAGCGGGCGGCGACCACCGAGGAAATCCCGGCCCGGGCTGAGCCCCGAGCCGGTCGACGTTGCCCGCATACGGGACCACGCGACCACTGAGCGGCGCGGCGCGCCGCCATGGATTTCCCGGAGCACACCTCCCATGCACACCACACCTCACTCCGCCCTGCCCGTGGGCCGGGGGCTGGCCTACGTCTCGCTCGCCGCCACCGCCTGGGGCACCGCCGGCGCGGCCGCCGCCCTCCTCTACCGGGGCAGCGGACTCGGCCCCGTAGCCCTCACCTTCTGGCGCACCTTCGGCGGCCTCCTGCTCCTGCTCGCCGTACGGGCGGTGCGGCGGCACCGCACCAGCGCCGCGCACGGAGCCACCCCGCTCCCCGTCGAGCCGCTCCGCCGCCGCGCCGCGCGGGTCGCGGTCACCGGCCTCGCCCTCGCCGTCTTCCAAGCCGCCTACTTCGCCTCGGTGGAGGCCACCGGCCTGGCCGTCGGCACCGTCGTCACCATGGGCGCCGGCCCCGTCCTCATCGCCGTCGGAGCGCGCCTCACCATGGGCGAACGGCTGGGCACCGGCGGCATCTTGGCCGTCGCCGGGGCACTGGCGGGCCTGCTCGTCCTCGTCCTCGGCGGGGAGGGCACCGCCACCGTCCGCCCGGCCGGCGTCGGTTACGCCCTGCTCTCCGCCGCCGGCTGCGCGGTGCTGACCCTGACCACCCGCCGACTCGGCCGGGGCGGCGGCAGCGATCCCTACGCCTCGACGGCCGGCGCGTTCGCGGCCAGCGCGCTGTGCCTGCTGCCCCTCGCCGCAGCCGAGGGCCTCTGGCCGTACGCCCATGCCCTGGGTCGCAGTCTGTTGCTGCTCGGCTACATCGCGGCCGTTCCCACCGCCCTCGCCTACGGCCTCTACTTCGCCGGCCTGGCCGCCGTACGGGCCGCGACCGCTTCGGTGGTCTCCCTGATCGAACCGGTCTCGGCGGCGGCCATCGCGGTGCTGTTCCTCGGTGAACGACTCACCGCGGCGACGGTGGCCGGCACCACGGTCCTGCTGACGGCCGTCGGGGGGCTCGCGGTGACCGAGGCGTGGGGCGGCGGCCGGGGCCGACGCCGAGAGCGGGGTCGGGTCCGCGGTCAACTGGGGTAGCGGTGGGGCGACTGGTCCTACGGGGGCGTGGGCTACCGGAACTGGGGGCCCGTGGGGTTTGTGGGATCCGTGGCACCCGTATGGCCGGCCGCCGGAACGCGTTCCCGTAGAGGGCGTGGGCGTCCACCGTCCGCCCGGGCGTAAGCGTGTGCGCGGGCGTAACCGTGTGCGCGGGCGTAACCGTGTGCAGGGAAGGCCCGGGCGAGACGGTGGGTAGGCGAACTGGGCTGATGCTCGGGCGAGTTGGGGGCGTTCCGCGCTCGGTTCCCGCTCCCGCTCCCGCGCTCACTGCTCGTCGACGTCCGCCGCGCGCGACCGGGGCTTGGCGCGCACATGGATGCGCTCGCCCTGCCGTCCGAAGAGGCTGAGCACCTCCACCGGCCCGTCTCCGGTGCTCCCGAACCAGTGCGGCAACCGGGTGTCGAACTCGGCGGCCTCGCCGGCCCCCATCACCAGGTCATGATCGGCCAACACCAACCGCAGCCGCCCCGCCAGCACATACAGCCACTCGTAGCCCTCGTGTGTGCACGGCTCCGGGGCGCAGCGTTCGGCCGGGATGACCATCTTGAACGTCTGCAACGGGCCCGGGTGGCGGGTCAGCGGTAGCACCGTGGAACCGTGCAGCTGCCGCGGCTTCAAGCGGATCCGCGGATCGCCGACCTCGGGCGCCCCGACCAACTCGTCCAGGGGCACCTGGTGGGCCTGCGCGATCGGGAGCAGCAGCTCCAGACTGGGACGGCGCAAACCGGACTCCAGACGGGACAGGGTGCTCTTCGAGATCCCGGTGGCCTCCGCCAGGGCGGACAACGTCACGCCGCGCTCCGTCCGCAACCGCTTGAGACGCGGGCCGACCTCGGCGAGGGCCTGGGAGATGGCAGCAGTGTGTTCCACATCGCCCATTGCACCGCTCGTTCCCGCATCTGGCAACAGAGATTGCTGATACGGCGACGGGGGCCCAGCCTGCGGGCGGAGGTGATCGCGATGAGCGAGACGAACAACCGCCCCGAGGCGGGGCCGGAGAGCGACACGAACCAAGCGGCCGCGGCGCACCGCGAGGGCGTAGCGGCCCGCGAGGCGGACCGGGACCCTGGAGGTCGGCCGGGCCGAACTGGCCCTCTACGGGGCCGAGATCATCACCGGGCGCGTCACCGGGCTCACCCCCGACCTCGGCGTGCGGCTCGCGGGCGGCTCCGAGCTCCGCGCCCGCCGCGGCCGGGTGCCACCGGGCTGCGCGACAAACTCCCCGATATCCCCGGAATACGGGAGCGCTGGGGCCGGGACCTGCTGCACTGCCCGCACTGCCACGGCTACGAGGCGCGCGACCAGCCGCTCGGGGCGCTGGGCACATGGCTGGTGATCGAGGACGACCGGCTGCGCGGCGTCGAACTCGCCGAGGGGCGTGTGGTGCCGCGCACCGCGGTCTACGTGGTGCCGCGGGATGCCCTGCTCACCGAACTCGGCTGCGCCCGCAACGAGGACGGCTGGGTGAGCACCGATCCATCGGGGGCCGTGACGGGCCGCCAGGCGCTGGCCGTCGCGGGGTGCTGACGGGAGGGGTGGGCGAAGAGGGGGGACGGGTGCCCCGGGGAGTGGGCCGCTCTCCGGGGGCACTCGTCGGGGGCGCTCCTGGGGGCCAGGCCAGGCCAGGTCGGTGCGGCACGGACCGAACCTGAATCGCCTATCGCTGTGTGTCCGGCCCGTCCGTCGTGGGTGCGGCGCCGCGGGTGGCCGCGAGGCGGCGCAGTTGGTGGCGGCGGGCCGCGGCGTCGCCGGGGCCGTTCCGGTCGGCGAGACGTTCCGAGATGCGGTGCTGGACCGTCTCGCTCCGCTTGCCGCCGTACTTGAACTTCGCCCGTATGTCGTGCACTTCGAGGCGCAGTCCACGGATGCCGGGCAGCTGCCGCCCGTAGGGGGCCTCGCCGGCGACGACCGGTGCCGAGCCGCCGTCCGGCTGGAAGTGCGCCATCTGGTGCTGCAACAGCGTGGCCTTGGCATCCAGGTCGTCCACCACGTGTGCGGTGCAGACGAGTTGGACCGCCGCGTAGAAGCTGGTGGGGACGCCGTGCTCGGGCGGCTGGTCCTCGTTCGCCTGCCAGGGGCCGGGGATGAAGGTGTAGTCGTCGACGACGCTGAGCAGGACCGTCGGTTGGTCCTGCAGGGCGGACCAGATGGGGTTCGGACGGGCGAGGTGGGTGACGGCCTCGCGGTGTGTGGGGTCGTAGGCGAAGTGCAGCGGCTGGACCCACGGAGGCTCGCCGGGGGAGCCGTTGACGGCGAGCTGCCCGAAGTCGTGTGCGGCCAGCCACTCCTGCCATTCGGCGTCGTCGGTGGGGGCGTCCCAGGGGTGGATGAGCATCGGGGCTCCTCAGCGGGCGGAGAGGTAGTCCGGCGCGGGGATGCCGGGAGCGAGGTCGTCGGCCGCTATCGGCGCGCCGTACACGGGGGAGACCGGGAGTACGCCGCTCCAGTAGGGCAGTTCGAGGTCCTCGGGCTCGTCGCTGGGGCCGCCGGTGCGGATCTTCGCGGAGACCTCGCGCAGATCGAGGCGGATCACCGCCGTCGCGGCCAACTCCTTGGCGTTGGCGGGGCGGGAGTCCGCGGCGCGGCCGGGCAGGACGTGCTCGACGAGGGCGTCGAGCGCGGCCGTCTTCTCGTCCGGGTCGGTGACCTGGTGGGCGGTGCCGTGGACGACGACGCTGCGGTAGTTGATCGAGTGGTGGAACGCGGACCTGGCGAGGACCAGGCCGTCGACGTGGGTGACGGTGACGCAGACCGGGAGGCCGGGGTCGGTGCCCTGCTCGCCGGTCATCCGCAGCGGGCGCGAACCGGTCGAACCGTGGAGGTAGAGGTGGTCGTCGACCCGGGCGTAGAGGGTGGGCAGGACGACCGGGGCGCCGTCGCGGACGAAGCCGAGGTGGCAGACGTAGCCCTCGTCGAGGATCGCGTGCACCGTCGCCTCGTCATAGCTGGCACGCTCCCGGGCCCGGGTGGGGACGGTGCGGTCCGTCGCGGCGAAAGACTTTCCCTCGGTCATTGCCAACTCCATTGCACTAGTGCATAATCAGCTTTGTGCTAGGAGAGTATCGGATCGAAGGGCGGCGCGCATCGGAAATTGCCGCAAGTGTTGAGCGAGCCGTCGGTGCGGGCGAGCTCCAACCAGGCGAAGTCCTACCCCCGCTAAGGGAGTTGGCCGTCTATCTGGAGGTGAATCCCAACACGGTCGCGGCCGCGTACCGCACGCTCCGTGACCGCGGAGTGATCGAGACGGCCGGTCGACGCGGCAGTCGAGTCCGCCCCCGACCCGCCAGCACCTCACGCGAGGCGGTGCGGGTGGTGGCGCCACCCGGCGTCCGGAATGTCGCGGATGGCAACCCCGATCCGGCCCTGCTGCCCTCCCTTGGAGCAGCGCTCGCCGAAGCCGCCGCGCGCAACGCACGGCGCCCCGTCCTCTACGGCATGCCCGCCATCGACGACGACTTCGAAGCGCTCGCCCGAGCCGCCTTCCTCCGTGCCGGGTTGCCCGAAGGCCCCATCGCCGTCGCCAGCGGTTCGCTCGACGCCATCGAGCGCGTCCTCGCGGCACACCTGCGCCCCGGCGACGCGGTGGCGGTCGAAGACCCGGGCTGGGGAAGCCTGTTGGACCTCATCCCGGCGCTCGGCCTGCGCCCTGTCCCCGTGGGTGTGGACGACGACGGCCCGATGCCCGACCGGCTGGCGGCGGCTCTGAAGCAAGGGGTCCGCGCGGTGGTCGTCACCGACCGCGCGCAGAACCCCACGGGCGCCGCCATCAGCGCCCCCCGCGCCGCCGAGCTCCGCACCCTCCTGGCTGCGCACCCCGGAGTGCTCCTCATCGAGGACGACCACGGCCACGGCATAGTCGATCTCCCGCTGCACCGCCTCTCCGGCGTCACCGACCACTGGGTCCTGGTCCGTTCGACGGCCAAGGCATACGGCCCCGACCTGCGCCTGGCCGCCCTCACCGGCGACACCGTCACCGTCGACCGGGTCCGAGGACGTCAGCGCCTCGGCCCCGGCTGGGTCAGCCACCTGCTCCAACACGCCGTCGTCCACCTCTGGAGAACGTCCGCGATCGACCCCGCCGCGATCGCCGCCGCCTACGACGAGCGTCGCGACGCGCTCATAGCGGCCCTGGAGCAGCGCGGGGTGCAGGCCCACGGCCGCAGCGGGATGAACGTCTGGGTACCGGTCCCCGACGAGACCGGCGCGGTGGCCCGCCTCCTGCACTCCGGCTGGGCGGTCGCCCCCGGGGCCCGGTTCCGCATGCAGTCACCCCCCGGTATCCGGATCACGGTCTCCGGCCTCACCGCCGACGACACCCTGCCCCTCGCCGACGCGGTCGCCGAGGCCAGGGGGGTGGGCGAGGCGCGGCGGTATGAGTGAGGGGGCGGGGGCGGGGCGGTGGGCGCTGGGTGTCGTAGGGAGGTTGGGGGTGGAGTGGGCGGCGGTGGGTGGGGAGTGCGGGCGTAGGTGAGGTGGTGGTGGGCGGGTGGGATGGGGGAGACCCCGGGGGGAGGGGAAAGGAGAGGTGTGGCGCCGAGGCCGAGGGCGATGGCTGGTGGTCAAGCGGGCGGGCGCAGGCGGGGCGATGGTGAGGGGGTGTGGAGGTGGGCTCACGTTGGGGCGGGGGTGGGGCAGGTGTAGGAGAGGGGTGCCTGAGGGGAGTGGGAAAGCGTTAACCCCCGGGAGAGGGCCGGGGGTTGGGTGGTAGGCGCGGTGCCGGATTGAGGACTGCCGGTTTCGGCTTTTGCGGGCTCGGTCGCCTCGGTCGCCTCGGTCGGCTCGGCTCGGCTTGGTTGGGCTCGCCCCTGTCCGGCTAGGCCGGGGGGCTGCGTCGAGGCGGCGCTCGTGGACGGTTACGGGGTGCGGGACTTGCTCTGGGTGAGGGCCGCGCCTGCCAGGACGATGAGGGCGCCGACGGGCGTGTTCCAGGTGAGGTGCTCGTTGAGGAGCGCCACGCCGGCCGCGGTGGCGATGACGGGGATGAAGTAGGTGACCATCTGGGCCGTGGTGGGCCCGACCTCCGCAACCAAGCCGTATTGCAGGAGGAAGGCGACGCCGGTGCCCAGTGCGCCCAGGCCGAAGACGGCCAGTACGGGGACGAGTGGGAACGCGGTCGGCATCGGGGTGAACAGTGCGGTGACGACGGCCAGTTGGAGAGTGGCGAGCAGCAGTTGGGTGCTGGACATGGCGAGATGCGAATGCTGGTCCCGGGCGAGGGTGCGGCGGACGTAGATCCAGCCGATGGGGTAGCTCAGTGAGGCGCCCAGCGCCATGGCGGTGCCCGTCAGGTCGACCCCGGAGAAGCCCTGCCAGGCGCCGAGGACGGTGAGCACGCCGAGGAATCCCAGGCCGAGGCCGGCGACGCGGCGCCGGGTGGGCCGGTCCTCCGAGAGCGCCACGATCGACAGCAGCATGCCCCACAGCGGCGAGGTGGCGTTGCAGATGCTGGCCAAGGTGGAGGGGATGGTCAGCTCGGCGTACGCGAAGAGGGAGAACGGAAGCGCGTTGAGGAGGAACGCGGCGACCATGAGGTGTCCCCAGGTGCGGGCGGAGCGGGGGAGCCGTTCGCGCTTGACGGCGAGGAACACCAGCAGTACCAGCGCGCCGAACGCCACCCGGCCCAGGGTGACTTGGAGCGGCGCGAACCCCTCGGTGCCCAGTTTGATGAAGAGGAAGCTGAAGCCCCAGACCAGGCAGAGGAGGGCGAAACGCACCTGCCAGGCGGTGGTGCGGCGCGGCGCGGGCCTCCCCGGGTGGGAGCGCGAGGTGCCCCGGTGGTCGGCGGGTGCGGCTGTGGCTGCGGGTGAGGGGGTGGGGGCTGGGGCGGATCTGGTGGACGCCTCGGTGGTGGTGCTCATGGCGTCTACGATGCAGCGAAGCAAATTCGTAGCACAAGTGAGAATTGCTGGCTGGTATCGCTTAGCATTGCTTATATGTTGAACCTTGATCGCCTCCGGACCTTGTCCGCGATCGCCCGACACGGTTCGGTCAGCGCGGCTGCCGAAGGGCTCCACGTGACGACCTCGGCGGTTTCGCAGCAGATCGCCAAGCTGGAGCGCGAGACCGGGCAGCAACTGCTGGCGAAGAACGGGCGAGGGGTCCGGCTCACCGATGCCGGACGGTTGCTCGCCGATCATGCGGGGCGCATCCTGTCCCAGGTGGAGCTGGCGCAGGCCGAGTTGGAAGCGCATCGCGGGCAGCCGGTGGGCGAGCTGCGGATGGGCGCCTTCCCGACGGCGGCGCGTGGGCTCTTCCCCGCTGCGCTCGTGGCACTGCGTGCCGAACACCCGCAACTTCGCCCGAGGCTGCGCGAGTTGGAGCCGGACGAGTCGGTGCGTGGCGTGGTGCGGGGCGATGTCGATGTGGCCGTCGTCCTCGACTGGTACAACCGGCCGCTGCCCGTGCCCGAAGGGCTGGCGAAGGCGCCGTTGCTCGACGATCCCTCGGATGTGGCGATGCCGTCGGATCACCCGTTGGCCGGGCGCCGGTACGTGGAACTGGAGGAGTTCGCGGACGACGAGTGGATTTCCTGGCCGCAGGCGGAGTTCTGCCATGACTGGTTGATGTTCACGCTGCGGAGCAAGGGCGTCGAGCCGCGCATCTCGCACCTGGCAGAGGAGCACCACACCCAGCTTGCCCTGATCGCGGCGGGGTTGGGCGTTGCGGTCGCGCCGCGGTTGGGACGTGGGCCGGTGCCGGACGGGGTGAGCGTGGTGCCGGTGCGTGACCCGATGCGGCGCCATGTCTACGCGATCTGGCGCGCGGACGCGGATCGTCGACCCTCGATCCGGGCGGTCGTGGAGGCGCTTCGGAAGGCCGGCGAACGCGTGGAGGCGGGGATGGGGGCGGAAGGGGGGCGTTCGGCGGGGGCGGGGCGTGGGGTGTAGGTGGTTTGTGGGGCGGGGTGGGTGGGGGAGTTGGGTGGGGTGGCGGGGGATGCGCGCCGCTTTGGGGCTTCCCCCTCGCCCCGTCCACCCCCTCCTCCCTCCCTGCGAAGCCGCGACGCTCGGCGATTTCCTGTGTACTTGATCCGTGACCGCTGTGCGCAGCGGTCACGGGTCGCACACTCCCTCTCAAATAAGGGTGTTGCTCCCCTCTGACAGAATCCGTGTAAGCGAGGGGAACGGACTGAAGGGGGCCTCGTGTACTCGACGAGCGAGAACTACTACGACGGCAAAGGGCGGTTGAGGAGCCCAGGGAGCTCTCAATTTTACGACGGCCAGGGGAGACTCAGGAGGGTTGGCGAGCACTACTACGATTTCCAGGGACGCCTCAGGGGGCCTGGCGAGCACTTCTACGACTCCGAGGGCAGACTCCGCCAGCGCGGAGGCAACTTCTACGACGGCCAGGGCAGGCTGAGAAAGGGGTGACTCCCCTGGACACTCCTAGCCTCGAATAATTTTGAGGGCCCGTCAGTTTATGTCGGGCCCGCCTGCAATGGCGCAGTTCGAGGTCGGCGAGCTGGCCGCCTTTGGTGTTGGTCGCGAAGCAGGTCAGCCGGTTGCCGCCGACGTCGGTGAGGCTCAACTGGGCGCCGGGACGCGGGCGTTCCTTGCGGATGATCCGCATATCTGTCGGCCAGGGCACACCCAACGACCCACACCGCACAAAGTCATCGGTATTGCACCCAGGCAGTGTCCGATGGGTCATGTGACGGGGTTCGGCCGCCACCATCGTCGTGGGCGGACACGATGGCCGTGCAGGGGCTGGCGTTCGGGGTGGTGTCCGGGGTGGTGCACCACCCTAGGCCCGCCCCCGGTGGGTCTGCCAGCGTTGCTGGTGGGCCGGCCGGGGGCGGTGCATGGGTCAGGAGAGGGATTTCAGGAACAGGGACGGGCCGGCGTCGGTGCGGCTGGTGTTGATGCCCTGGCCGGAGAAGTCGCGCAGTTCGTTGTGGGCCCAGTCTTGGATGGGCGGATGCTGGAAGCGGGATGGATCGCTGCTGTCGGAGCCGAACTGGAAGACCGTCTGGGCTCCGGTGCCGGTGGCGCCGTAGGGGGCGTAGGTCTCGAACGGACCGCCGGGGCTGGTCTGTTTGGTGAGGGTGTTACGGAAGAAGACGTTCTGCGGTCCTGAGGAGCCCGACCACTTGACCGCCTTGGGCCCGGCAGCCCACCAGATGGGGAACCACTGGGAGTTGTCCTTGGCCTCACCGCCTTCTCCGCCGCAGTTGGCCTTGCAGTTGCTGGAGCGGTGCTCGAAGGGCACCCGCACCGTGTTGTTCTCGAAGAGGTTGCGGCGTTCCCAGCCTCCGTGCAGGTTGAGGTCGGAGTCGAAGTCGTTGCCGATGGCGACGTTGTTGGATGCCGACCACTGGAAGGTGAAGTGACGGATGTTGCGGGTGGTGTTGTGGGCGTAGAGCGAGTCCCACACTCTGCTGCCGCGTAGATATCCGTTGCCGCCCTTGCCCTTGTTCCACGCGCCGTCGATCATGTTGTGTTCGATCTGGAGGTTCTTGGCGACCTCGGTGACGATCGGATGGGAGCCGGTCATGTCGGCGCGGATCCCGCGCACCCAGGAGTTGGCCGCCCACTTGAACACGATGCCGTGCATGGCGTACTCGGGCGCGAGGTTGCCGTAGTTGTGCTTGGCGTCCTCCGGGGAGAGGTCGTAGGTGCCGCCGCGCAGCTTGGGCAGGCCCTTCATGTCCTGGGTGAAGGAGAAGTTCTCGAAACCGACGCCGACCACCATCTGCAGCGGGGTGACCTTGCTGGGATAGGGCTTGGCGTCGGTGCCGCCCAGCGGCGCCGAGCCGTCGGAGGTGGAGTCCACCGGGACATCGAATTCCAGCGGCTGGTCGAGGGTGATGGTGCCCTTGCCCTCGTCGACGGCGGCGATGGTGAAGACCTGCTGGCGCATGTGCAGGTCCTCGATGCCCTTGCTCCCGACGGAGACCGTCTGCTCGTCGTAGAACTTCTGGGTGTTGGCGGCGCCGACCCAGATGTACCCGCCCACCGGGAACTGGTCCATTTTCGTCTTGGGCTGGAGCTGGATGACCCGGTCGCCCTGGCGGGCGGCGAACCCTTGGCCGTTGGGCGCTTCGGCGACCTTCACACCCGAGGCCCAGTGTTGGTTGACCGAGCCCTCGAACAAGTCCTTCCGGTTCTCCGGCGTGTCCCAGCAGCGATCCTCGTAGCGATTGGCGATCTCCCGGGTCTGGACGCGGAACAGTCCGCGGCCGGGCCAGATCCAGCCTCCCTTCGCCACCTGTGGGGGTGTCTTGTCGTCGGGGCCCTTCATCTTGCAGGAGAATTTCGTCCCGTTCTGGTCCCATCGGCCGCCGTCCGGGGTGAGGGCGTCGTAGCGGGTCTTGTCGTCGGGCCGGAACACCAGCCGGGTGCCGTCGTTGGGGTTCGAGCCCTGCCCGCGGATGACGAGGTAAGAGGCGTCCACAGACAGCTGCTTGCTAATGTTCAGATGGCCCTTGGGCAGCTCGATGAGCGAGAGCTTGTCGTAGTTCGCGTACGGGGAGCAGCGGCCGTGCAGTTCCTCGATGGCGTTCTGTAGGCCCTGGGTGTCATCGACTCCGTCGTCGGGGCGGACGCCGAAGTCGGCGGCGAGCCGGGCCGGTTCGATCCGGCAGGCCGGGTCGGGGTTGATCGCGGACTCGCCGGGTAGCGGCTGGCCGCCGCGGTAGCCCGCCCGGCTCCAGTCCGGCAGTCCCGGCTGCGGAGCGCGGCGATTCTGACTGCTGAGGGTCCAGTCGACCTTGTCCTGGCCCACGTCCACCGTGTCGGGGTTCTTGCCGGCGGTGCCGCGGCAGGTGAACACCTGGGGCGCGTTGCCGAGCCGGGCGGAGGCCGCGGTCAGACAGGCGCCGAGCGCCTGCTGGCCGTAGAGGTTGGGGTGGATCGCCTCCTGCTGGTGCCCCTGGGAACCCCACAGGACGTCCTTGGTCCCCTCCGCCACATAAGGAACCCAGCGGATCCACTCCGCCTGGGCCGCCGGAAGCGGATTCTTCAACGAGTGCTCCGCGGTGGCCTGCTGGGAGGACTTGGCGCACAGCTCGTGGCCGGTGAAGGCGTACTGCAGGTCCAGGAAGGAGGCTCCGCTGCGCGCGGCAACCCCGCGCAGCATGCTGCTGATCTTGGGGACGACGTAGCCGTGCGCCCAGTCGGTGTCCTCGTCCAGGAACGGGCAGCCGCCGTTCCGGTAGCGGCCGTAGGCGGTGAGGACACCGCCCACGGGTGCGTCGTCCTGCGGGTAGCGGTACTCACTGCTGCGCGGCAGGGGGTTGGGGTAGGACTGCAGGACCAGCTGGTAGCTGGAGTCCTTCTGGCCCGCCTGGCGCATCGCGGCCCGGATGCCCTCCACGGCGCCCGCGACGTCCTTCTCTGCCTGCCGCAACCGCTCCTCGAACGCTGCCTGCTCGCTCTTCTTGCAGGAGGCGCCGAGCGCGGAGGGGGCGAAGTACGCCTTGGCACACGCCGCGATGACATCGGAGAACTTCAGGTCGTTGCCACCGATGGACACCGTGATCATCTTGATCTGGTGGTCCTTGGCGATGTCCTTGAGGTCCTCGACCTGCGGGCGCTGCCCCTTGAACCCGGTCTTCGTCAGATGCTCGGTACGGGCGCCGGAACAGGCGATGTTGAAGCGCCGCTCCCTGGGTATGCCCGCCATCTCGGTGCCCTTGATCTCGGCTGACAGGGAGCGGTCGCAGGCGTCACCGTTCTTCTTCACGTCATACGCGGTGCCCGGCTCATAGACCTGGCCCAGATCGGTGCGGCAATCACCCTCACCGTTCTCGCATCGGGCGGCGCGGTCCGTGCCCCAAGCCGAGCCCCCCGGACCGGTGTTGGCGTTGCCCGCCCACCGGCCCGCCTCGCCGGAGATGAAACTGTCGCCCATCGAGACGATGGCGTCCTGTTTCTTGCCCTCGTCCTCGCAGGCCGCGGCCGGCGCACTGCGGCGTTCCATGGAGCGGGCCATGAAGTAAGGGGTCGGGAACTGCCAGAAGTTGGTGTTGCACAGCGGAGCGGTCCACGGTGCGAAACGGATCGGGAAGTGGTCGGCGTTGGTGTTGGTGTTGGCCGAGACACTGTAGTTCTGGATCTGCTGATCGGCGACCATGAAGTCGAGCGGGTTCCCACTCTGGTGCGTGGGCAGTGGGGTCCCGTCCTCCTTCTTCGCGTAGTAGATCGGCCAGTTGACGCCTTCGGGAAACGTGCGGTGGAAAGTGTCAGGGCGGGAGTTGAAATCTCCGAGCACACGCCAGTGCGTACCCTCGGCAGCGGCCTTGGCCGCTACGGTCCGCACCAGGGCCTCCGAGTGCTCATTCGGGGTGGAATCCCGCCGGATCGACGCGGCATGCACGTTGTAGAACCAGGTGTCCCCGAACCTCAGACCCAGTGCGGGCCGTTCGCGCATCCACCTCTTGTCATTGTCCGGGACCTTGGCCTCTACGACAGCGAACGCCTCGGCCGGCCGCGGTGTCCATATCGCCATGGACTTCCCGCCGTTGCCCTTCTCATTCAGCGGGGCATCCTTCGTCCGCTGCTTCTCGTACACCTTCAGGTAGTAGAGGTAGCCCGGTTCCTGGCCACGTGATGACTTTCCCCATCGGTACATGTCGAGCCGATACTTCTGAGGGGGCAGCTTCTCGCCGTCTGTCTCCCGGGGGTCATCTCGGTTGTGGTCGAGGGCTACCGGGTTGGACAGGTTGGGCGGCAGCGTCTGGACTTCCTGGAGTGCCACCAGGTCGGCGTCCTTGAGCAGTCTGCTCTCGATGAACGCCCAGGCGTTGCCGCCTTGGGCGTTGAAGGTGATGGCCCGCTCCGGAACGGGCGCCGGATTCTGTCTGGGGGTGATGCCCGACGCCGGAGCCGGGGCCGTGGTTTGTGCGCTCGCCAGGGCAGTCGGGAGTGCGATGTCGCACAGACCGACGAGCAGTACGAGGGACAGCAGCGCGGATATGTGGGTGCGGAGGAACGCCCCGAATCGCGCCGGGCGGCGCCGCGTCGGCGCCATGGATCTCTTGCGTCTCATGATGTCTTTCGTCGTGACGGGAGAACACCCTCGCGCCGTCCGGACAGCCGGCGGCCGAGGGAGGATTCTCACGGAACGAACATTGTGACATTTGCTCATATTTGAGCTCGCGGTGGTCGTGCTCGATGCGCCAGCGCATCCTGGACAGCTGCACCAGCTGCTCAACTCCAGAAGCTGTCCGCGGTCGCGTTGTCGATACGCGACCCGGCTCGTTCCGTGACTCTGCCGCAGTCCCAACTCATCTATTTCACGCCGGAATTCAGCTGGTGTGTATTCGCTGCCGCGATCCGCATGCGTAATGCATCCAGGCTGCGAGAAGAAGGTGGGGCGGATTTCTGGCGGCGGGGGCTGGAGGGCACACGGATGCGGCAGCGAACAGGCCGAGGCTGCCGAGCGTCGCAAGAACGAAGAGCAAGCGCGGTGGTTAGTTACTTCTGCCTCCACTCCGCCGTCGACGGGTTCAGTCGCTCGCCTCCACTGGGGCGCTGCCGGACGAGGAGGCCACCACCATCGCGTACTTGCGCAGGGCCAGAGCCTGGTTCGCATCCCACGGCGTTACCCGGAAGTGTTCAGCCGGTTCCTCGGCAACGCCCTCCGCGCCTTGCTGGCCCGCGCAGACCCCCGGTCGCCGCGACAGCCCCTCACTGGACAGAGTCACCCCCAAGAGCGGGAGATTCACCGCATTCACGCGGTTGCCTTCCCAAAGGGGGTTGGCAGGGCGGCGGTTGTCGGGCCGGATGGAAGGGGCGCCCGTGCGACGGCGGCCGCGGGCGGCTGTTCGTGCGCAGCAACCCGTTGTCGTCGATGAGGGGGTGAGGTTCTCTTCCGCTCGGTCATCCGCTGTTCGTTCCGATCCTCGCTCCACGAGGGCATCGAGTTCCTTGAGTTCCTTGAGTTCCTTGAGTGAGTGTGATGCGACGGTCGCGGTGGAGCCGGCGCATGACTTCTCCCCACGTCATGACCGACACGGGGCGGCTGCGCAGTGACTACCGCGGGGCGGGTGCTGGTCCCACGTAAAGACGCCAGATGCTGGTCCGCCGTGCGGACCAAGCGCTAGTCCGCAGTACGGACCAAACGCTGGTCCCCAGCGCGGATACCAAATGCAGCCGGACATACAGGAGATTCCCCGACAAGACCGAGGTGGTAGGCATGTCTCCCCGTGCCCCGGGCACCCCCACTCTCCACCTGCTGGTCGTGGGCGGGCACCCGCGCCTCCACCTGATCGCGCAAACCGTCCTCAGTCAGCTGTTCCCCGCCGCGGTGCGCCCCTCGCCGGAGCACCTCGCAACCATCCAACACCCGGTGTATGCACGGACATTGGCCACTGTTCGGTGTTACCTCGATGGAGCCTGCCCGGAACTCGGCGCGCGACTGCTTCGGCTGGCAGGTCCGGGAAGGCTTCCCGAGGCGTTCGCCAGTGTGGAAAGAGAGGCGCGGAAGAAGGCTGAAGGGGAGAGGGAGAGCGGAAGGGGGGAGGGAGGGGACCCGGGTTCGGACCCCGTCTTGGTGGTCATTGACGCCACGAAGGTGGGCCAGTCTCCACAGCCCGGCCCACCTGTCTCCGTACCGCCCGGAATCGCGGAACTGCGCGAGGCGACCGCGCGCCCGCCGTCGGCCACGTGGGTGCAGGTGTACGTCAACAGCGCCAGCGTCGAGGGGGCCCTCTTCACCTACGGCCGGTTTGACTGCACCGTGCGTCAAATGCCCTACGAGGACTGGATGTTGGCCACCCAGTTGGTCTGTGCCGTGGCCGACAGCGTGCAGGACCACCTCGCATGCCGCGGGCAGCCCGCCGCCCCGGAACCGGCGTCGGTCATCGCCCGTACCCTCGCGGCTTTCCTGACCCAGCGGTCCGGCTCCCTCTGGGGCCTGCACGCGTTCACCGGCTCCGTCGTATCGAAGTTGATCACGGACCTCACGCGGTTGGCTGAAACGGGTGGCAATCCCGTATTGCGTGGCCCCAGCGAACACAGCCTCGCCTGCGGAGCGATGGCCCGCTGGCAACTGACGCGCGCGCCCTTCCTCTTGGTGGCGACTGCCGCGATGGTGGACGAACTGCGCGGGACGCTCGCGAACCTCCGGGACGCCCGCGGCAAGGGCTTCATCGTGTTCGGGGAGCCTCCCGCGGACGGCTGGATGCCCTTTCAGGGAGTGGTGCATTCCAGGGAGGACGCTCGCGCCGTCTTCGCGGCCCGCGGCCTGACCTGCTTCTATCTGGACGATCCCGAGCGGTTGAGTGACGATCTGCGACGGGCAGTTGAGGCGTACGACACCGCTGAAGGTCCAGTGGTGCTGCTCACCACGCCACGGGCCCTGCGTGTGACGGGAGGGCCCCTCGCCCTCCCGGACCCCCCAAGGGCCGCGCCCCGTCCCTCCTCCTCCACCCTTCCGGATGCCAAAATGGCGGAGGCGATCGAAGAGTTCGTCCACCTGGTCAACAACGGCCCGGCCAGGGTGGTGTGGCAATGCGGGGATCTCGACGCCGAGGAACACGCCCGCGTACGGGACATCGCACACCGCGCCGGTATCGCGCTGGTCGACTCCCTCCACCGGCCAGGCACGGTGAGCGCGTACCACGAGGGACGCCGGGTGCCGGAGTACGTCGGCACCCTGGGCCTCTACGGCTACTCGACCGGAGTGTGGAACCTCCTCCACGACGAGAAGGGACTGCGCCCGCGCCAGGACCAGTCGCTGTGCTTCCTGAAGAGCAGCGTCCCCGATGTCGCCACACCGTTCTCCGAACGCTCGCTGCACGAGCGGCTGCACATCGTCCAAGTCACCGAACGCGCCGAGCACATAGCCCCGTTCACCTGCCTGCCGATGGTGGCCCCGCTCCGTGACGTGCTGCGCCACGTGCGCCAGCACCTCGACGTCGACCCCGGTCTGCTCCGCCAGCGGCAACAGGTGATCGAACGGGCCCGGCGCACCCCCGCGGATCTGATTGCCGAGATCCCGTCCCGGCCCATGAGCCACGGCTTCTTCTTCGCGGGCCTCGGTGCCCTGCTGCACCGGATGATCCAGCACGAGGGGTACACCTACACCGGCGTGTACGACGTGGGGCGCGGCGGGATCTCCGCCGTGCGCAACCTGCCGCGCACCGGCCCGGGGTTCTCGGGCTGGTACGGGCGCGCGTTGATGGGCGACGCGCTGTTGGCCGCGCCCGCGCTGGCGCTCACCACGGCGGACAGCGTCGTCGTCTTCACCGGCGACGGCGCCTCCGCCCTGGTACCCGATCCACTGCCCGTCCTGCTCCAACAGATCCTGTACGAGGGGGCCCGGCTGCGCGGGAATCTGACCGTGTTCCGGCTCGTGAACGGCGGTTACTCCATCATCCGCACCACCCGCGAGCTCTACCAACACACCGTCGCCGATGCCCAGATGTCCCTACTGAGCCTGACCGAACCGTCCGCGGACCTGGAGGCCGGCCCGGTCAGGCTGCACCGCTCCCGACTGTTGGCCCCCGATCCCGACCGGCTGCGCGACGCCCTCCTGGAACGCGGCCGCGTCAACGTCTTCACCGTCCCCCTGATCCATGACAGCGGCGGTGATGCCATCGGGCCCTACGCCGCCCGCGACTGGCGGCTGCACCCGACATGAGGGCGCCCGGGGCGCGCCCCGAACGCCCTGGTGCAGGCCGGAACCTGGGCGGGGTGTCGTTCGCCTCGCACCGCCGCTCCAGGTGTGCCCAACGCTCCCCGACAGGCGACGGATTGAACGGCGCACCAGAGCATCGCTTGCCGTTCCGCCTTTCCCACTTTCTCCCTCCTCCCCCTGCCGGGACGCCCGAAGTTCCGAAGTCCTGAAGTCCTGAAGCCCCGAAGTGTGTGGTGTCTATCCCCTGTCTGTCTCCGCCGTGACGATGCCCCGGATGATGCCCAGTTCGAGCAGGTCTTGGGGGCAGATGCGGAGTTGGTCGGCGGTGTGTTGGATTTCGTGTGAGTCGCGTTTGAGGATGGCGGCGGCCATTTCCGGGGCGATCACGGAGAAGTAGCTGTCGGGGGTGGCCCATAGCTGGCCCGGCGCAGCGAGGGCCAGTGCGCCGCCCGATCCGCCTTCGCCGATCAGCAGTGAGGTCACCGGTACGCGGGCGGAGGCGAGCGCGGCGAAGGTGTCGGCGATGGCTGCGCCGGCGCCCGCGCGTTCGGCGTCCGCGTCGTTGGCGGCCCCCGGGGTGTCCACGAGGGTGAGGACCGGGATGCCGAGCCGGTCCGCGAGGCGTATCAGCCGGGTTGCGGTGCGGAAGCCGGATGGGCGGGTGGCCGTGCCGCATTGGGCCGCGAAGGCGATGGTGCGGCCGTCGCGGTGGCCGAAGCCGCAGCGCATTCCCGGGTCGCGACCGCCGCAGCGGTCGCCGCTGAGCTCCTCCCAGTCGTCGAAGTAGGCCCGGAGGTAGGACTCGGCGCGGGGGCGGTGGGTGTCGCGGGCCCGGAGCACGGCGGCCCAGCCGGATTCCGGCATGTCTGTGGTGCCCAGGGCGGAGGGTGGGGGCGCTGGGCTGGGCGGGGTGGTGGGTGGTCGTGGGGCGTCGGCGAGCAGGCGGAGCCAGCGCTGGAGGGTGGCGCGGAGCTCGTCGGCCGGGACGACGGCGTCGACTTGGCCGGCCGCGAACTGACCCTCGGCACAGTAGGCGGTGGGGTCGGCGTCCGGAGGGCGGACCCGGGAGCCCGCGAAGCCGACCTGGGCCTTGGGGAGCGCGAGGATCACATCGGCCCCGGCGCCCAGCGTCGCCCAACCGCCGCCGGTGGTCGGATCGCGGAGGACCGCGATCTGTGGGAGTCCCGCGGCGCGGTTGAGCGCCGACTGTCCGGCCACGCGCTGGAGTTGGGACAGGGCCCGCATGCCCTCCTGCATGCGGCTGCCGCCCGTGGCGATCAGCGATACCAGCGGCAGGCGCCGCTCGCGCGCGATGGCGTAGGCGGCCTCCAGCCGGTCGCCGGTGCGCTCGCCGAGCGAGCCGCCGAGGAAGCCGAACTCGAAGGAGAGCACCACGGCTTCGGTGCCGCCGAGGGTGGCGAGCGCGGTGAGCACCGACTCCTCCTCGCCGGTGCGGGCGCGGGCCCGTTCCCGGGAGGCGTCGTAGCCGTGCCAGTTGAGTGGGCCGTCGGCGGGTGGGGAGGTGGGTGGCGGGCCGGTGGTGGGGGTGAATTCGGCGTAGGAGTCGGTGATTGCGGAGATGGCTTGGCGGGCCGTCAGGCGGAGGCTGGGCAACGGGGTCGCGCTGGGTGGTGGTTGCTCATGCATCGCCGGCTCCCGCGGGGGGTGTGGCCGCCCGGAGGTCTCGCTTGAGGATCTTGCCCATGTCGTTGCGGGGGAGGGCTTCGAGGAAGTGCACGGTGCGGGGGCGCTTGTGGGGCGCGAGTTGGCGGGCGACGTGGTCGGCGAGCTCCTGGGCGTCCGGGCGCGGGCCGACATCGGGGCCCGTGACCGGCACGATCCAGGCGACAATCCGCTCGCCCAGGTCCTCGTCGGGCTCGCCGGTGACGGCCGCCTCGGCGACACCGGGGTGTGCCAGCAGGGCGTTCTCGATCTCGCCGGCGCCGATCTTGTAGCCGCCGCTCTTGATGAGGTCGGTGGCCTTTCGGCCAACGATGCGGTAGTTGCCGGTGGCGTCCCGCACGGCCATGTCGCCGGTGCGGAACCAGCCGCCGTCGAACGCGGCGTCGGTGGCGTCGGGGCGGTTGAGGTACTCGGAGAAGAGGTTCGGGCCCCGCACCTGGATCTCGCCGACCGTTTCGCCGTCGCTCTCCTCTATGGCCTGGCCCGCGTCGTCCACCAGCCGGACGTAGACGCCGGGGAGGGGGACGCCGACGGTACCGGTGGAGTCCGGGCCGTCCGCGCGGACGCTGGTGTTCATCAACGTCTCGGTCATGCCGTAGCGCTCGATCACCCGGCGGCCGGTGGCGGCGGCGAGCCGTGCGTGGTCGGTGAGCGGCAGTGCGGCGGAGCCGGAGACCAGCAGGCGGGCGCGGCCCAACGCCTTGGCGAGGTCGGCGTTCTCCCCGGCGTCGAGGGCGAGACGGTGGTACATCGTCGGTACGCCGAAGAGCATCGTGCCGTCCGCGGACAGCTCCCGGGCGACCGCTTCGGTGCTGAAGCGCCCGAGGTGGTGGACGCTGCCGCCGCGGCGCAACGGGCCGAGGATGCCGAGGATCAGGCCGTGGACGTGGAACAGGGGGAGGGCGTGGACCAGCACGTCGTCGGCCGTCCACTGCCAGGCGTCCGCCAGGGCGTCGAGGGTGTGGGCGAGGGCGCGCCGGGGGAGGACGACGCCCTTGGGCGGGCCGGTGGTGCCGGAGGTGTAGACGATGAGGGCGGGGGACTCGTTGCCGGGCTCCAACGGGAGGGGGCCGGGCAGTTGCTGCTCGTCGGGCTCGACGATCTCCACGTCGAGGC
The DNA here is from genome assembly GCF_042798755.1 of Streptomyces sp. NPDC057743. Classification (NCBI taxonomy): domain Bacteria; kingdom Bacillati; phylum Actinomycetota; class Actinomycetes; order Kitasatosporales; family Streptomycetaceae; genus Streptomyces; species Streptomyces sp. NPDC057743. The sequence continues at coordinate 39,656 of NZ_JBHVJX010000036.1, read as the reverse complement.
GGGGGAGTGCGGCCAGCGGGCCGGGTAGGTCGGCGCCCGGCTCGGCGAGGACGAGGGAGGGGAGGCTGTCCGCCACGATGTGCGCCAACTCGCGCTCGCCGATCTTGGGGTTGATCGGCACCGCGGCCGCTCCGGTGAGCAGCGCGGCGACCACGCCCACGGACGTCTCCAGCGTCGGCGTCGCCCAGACGGCGACGCGGGTGGCACCGCTGTCGGGGGTGAGCTCGTCGATCCGTTCGGCGAGTGGGCTGGCCACGGCGGCCACTTGGCGGTGGCTGAGCGCACGGTCGCCGAAGCGCAGCGCGGGGGCGGGCGAGCCGTCGCGCAGTGCGGGGAAGAGCACGTTCACCGGGTCTCCTTCGTCCTCGTCGGCTTCCGACCGATGGGCCGGAACCATCCCGATCCCGCACGCGCCGCCGCGCGGAACGGGCTGACAGAGACCACTTTCGCAGAGACCGCCGACATTGTGATCGCCGCACCGTCGGCCTGTGGATAACTCGGCGGGCGGGGGCCGACGGCGTCGTGCGGTCAGCCCGGGATCTTGCCGAAGTCCCAGGACACCACCGCGTCGGGCACCAGCCGCAGCCAGGCGTGCCGGCCGTCGTGCGGCATCTCCCCGAGCCCGAAGTACTTCTGCGCGAACAGCCGCTCCGGCGCGGCCAGTTCCGGGCAGGGGTCTCCCACGCGGGGTGTCTCGCCGACGAACTCCGCGCGCCCGGTCAGCTCGGCGCCGCGCAACTCCCCGTAGGCGTGGCCGTCGTCGACGAGCACCGCGAGCCGCGGGTCCTTGCGGAGCTGCGCCCAGCGCCTGCTGCGGGTGATCGAGTACAGCCACAGCGCCGCCCCGTCCCAGACGAACCACAGCGCGCCGACGTGCGGTGTGCCGTCAGCGGCGACCGTGGCGACCCGGCAGGTCCGTTGTGCCGCCAGGAAGGTGTCCAGCTCGCCCGGGGTCATCATGATCCGGCGTCCGCGCCGTTGGTGCGCGGTCGCGTCGTCCGTGCCGGCCGCGCGCGGTGTCTCGGTCATCCTCGCCGCCCCTCACCTGTCGGGTGGAGTCTCGGGTGCATTGCTCGTGAAGTGCCTGATGGAACGCTTGGGTTGGGCGCCCGCTGTCGTGTCCGTCGGGCATTCGGAGTCGTGTCCGACGGGCAGATCGAGTAGAACTGATGCTGCGTCAGGAAAGCATGGGGGCTCTTCCTGGCGGGCGCAATGGTCGATACCCTCGCGCCTTCCGGCCCGTAGCCGGCGCCCGCCGCCCCGTATCCGCGGACGCCGGCGCGCCTTCCACAGAGGGGAGTGCCCGTGCCTTCGGACCCCGGGCTCGTTGCGCAACTGGACCCGGCCACGACGGTACTGCTCACCGTCGAGTGCCAACGTGGGGTCGTCGGGGTCGACAGCGCGCTGCCCGAACTGGCCGAAGTGGCGCGTACCTCCGGGGCGTTGGTGCGGATCGCCCGCCTGGTGGCGGCGGCGCACGAGGCCGGCGTCCAGGTGTTGCACGCGGTCGCCGAACGGCGTCCCGACGGCCGTGGTGCCAGCAGCAACGCCCGACTCTTCCGCGCGGCCGAGCGCCTGCCGGTGCGGCAGCTGGCCGGATCCACGGCCGTCCGCGTCGCCGACCCCATTCCGGTGGCGGAGGAGGACCTGGTGGTGCGCAGGCTGCACGGCCTCTCCCCGCTGGCCGGCACCGACGTCGACGCGCTGCTGCGCAACTTCGGGTGCCGCACGCTCGTCGTCACCGGGGTCTCGGCGAACGTGGCGATTCCCAATGCCGTGTTCGACGCGGTCAACCTCGGTTACACCGCGGTGGTTCCGGCGGACGCCATCGCGGGGGTGCCCGCTGACTACACCCCCGCAATGGTCCGCAACACCCTCTCCCTGGTGGCCACCATCACCACCGCCGACGCCGTCCTCGACTGCTGGCGGCGTCCGAGCCGCGCCCGTTGACCCGGCCGTCGGTCCCGTTACCGCTACCGCGCCGCGGCGCTCTCCTCCGGGGCGGGCAACGCGCCCTTGAGGAAGTCCCGTTGGAAGCGCAGCAGGTTGGCGTTGACCGCGTCGTCGGCGGGCAGGTGCGTGGCGCCCGGTAGCGGCAGCACGGTGTGCGGACGGCCCGCGGCGAGCAGCTCGGCGGAGAACCGCAGGGTGTGCGCGACGGCGACGTTGTCGTCCGCCAGTCCGTGGACGAGCAGCAGGGGGCGGCTCAACAGGTGGCCGCTACCGACCAGTGAGGAGCGCGCGTAGTTCTCCGGGTGCTCATCGGGGTGGCCCAGGAACCGCTCCTTCCAGTGGGTGTCGTACATCCGTTGGTCGGTGGGCGGGGCGCCGGCGACCGCCGCATGGAAGACGTCCGGGCGGTGCAGGACCGCCGCCGCGGCCAGGAACCCGCCGAACGACCAGCCGCGGATCGCCACCCGCCCGAGGTCCAGATCAGGGAAGCGCTCCCCCGCTGCGTGCACCGCGTCCACCTGGTCCTCCAGCGCCGGCCACAACTGGTCGCCGTGGACGGCCTTCTCCCAGAGGGGGCCGCGCCCGGGCGTACCGCGTCCGTCCGTCACCAGGACCGCGAAGCCCTGTTCGGCGAACCACTGGGACACGCAGCCGGTCCACCCCCGTGCCCGTACGGCGAGTTGCATCGCCGGGCCCCCGTACGGGTCGAGCAACACCGGCAGCCGCTTCGTACCCTGGCGGTGCCCGGAGGGGAAATACAGGCAGGCGCGCAACTCCCGTTCACCCAGGGTGAGATGGATCGGCCGCGGCGCGACCAGTGGTTCCTCGGCGAGCGAGGCAATGGTCCCGGACGGCCGCGGCTCCGGCCCGCCGTCCCGTAGGACGCGCACCTCGTGCCCGTCTGGCGTCAGGCCTGCCACAACGGTCGTGCCCCCGCGCCCGGTGCCCGTCCAGACGCCGGGGCCACCGCTGAGGCGACGACATCCGGCACCCGGCTCATAGCGCCACACATGGCTCTCCGTCGGCTCCTCGCTCCCCGTGAACAGCACCCGCTCGCCCTCGACGCCCAACACCTCGCGCAGTTGCAGGCCCTCGGGCGTGACCCGTTGCCCGCCCACGGTCAGGAAACGGGTGCCGCCCGCGTCCTCCGGGAGCACCAGGGCGCCGGCTGCCGTACGGGACGGAGTGCCGGGCACCAGCTCCACCCAGGCGGGATCGGTCCGCTCATGCCGCACCTCGGTGACGCCGGTCGCCGGATCGACCGCGAGCGTCCGCAGCACGCCCTGATCGCGGCTCTGAACGGCCACGAACGGGCCGTGGGCGTCCCAACCGGCGTCCACCAGGTACTCGTACGCCTCGCGGTCCCAACGGACCTCCGTGCGGCCGCCGTCGAGGGTCAGCAGGTGCGCCGTCACCTCGGCGTTGGCGGTACCCGCCGACGGGTAGCGGATCATCCGCGGCGGGCGGGACGGGTCCGCCGGGTCGCTGAGGTAGTGCCGCTCCATCGGGGAGGTGTCTACCCGTGCCACCAGGAGGTGGCGACCGTCCGGCGCCCACCAGTAGCCGCGCGACCGGCCCATCGACTCGGCGGCGGTGAAGTCGGCGAGCCCGTAGGAGACCTCGGGCCCCTCGGCGCGCGCCAGTTGCCGGTCGTTGCCGTCCTCCAGGCCGACGACGTGCAGGCAGCGCCCGGTCACATACGCGACGTGCCGCCCGTCCGGAGACGGCCTGGGGTCGACCACCGGCCCGGCGGCCGGCACCGCGAACGGCGCGGGCCCCGGTGCGCCGGGTTCGTCGCCCGTCCGCACCACCCACAGCGCGCCGGACAGCGCGAACGCCACCACCCGCGCCGCGTCGTCGGTCGCGAACCCCACCACGCCCACGGAGCGCTCCCGCGCCCGCTCGCGCCGCAGCCGCTCCTCCTCCGGGACGTCCTCGGCGCCGGCCCCCACCAGGAGCGCAGGATCGGCCAACAGCCGCTCCTCTCCTTCCACGTACTCCCACAGCCGCCCTACGGGATCGCGCCCCGAGCCGGTGCGGACGAACAGCACGCGACTGCCGTCGGGGGAGACGGTGAACTTCCTTGGTATCCCGAGCGAGAAGCGGCGGGTGCGGGCGAACTGCTCGGGAAAGCCATCGGTGTTGGTGGCTTTGGTTGCTTTTGTGGCCTGGTTGGCGTGGTCGGTGCCTGCTGTCTTCGTTGCGGGGTTGGCCGGTTGTTGCGTCAAGGTGGGTCCCTCCAAGGGGCGGTGGGGCTAGGGCAGGCTCCTACGGGGCAGGCCGAGGGGCAGATGTGCGGGCGTCCGGTGTCCGGGAATCCGGGTGTGCGTCTGCCGTGGCGAAGGCTCTCAAAGCCACCAGAGCCACCAGAGCCACGAGAGCACCAAAGCCACCCAGCAGGTAGTGGCGGGTGTGTGCAGGTGCGCACAGGCGCGGCGCTCGGTGGCTGACGGGCCGCGGTGTGGCCACGGTCGACCAGCCGGAAGCCGGCCGGGGAAGTCCTCGTGCGGACGCGGCAGTTAGGCGATGGTCGATCGCTGAGCAGGACCAGCGGATCATACGCACAGACCAGGGCGCCGGCGCAGCCGTTTTAGGCAAGCCCGTGGCGATGTCTCAGGGAAGCCGGAGAAGCCCCGAGGTGACGTCGTCGACGACGTCCTGTGCACGGCGCTCCGGGACGACGGCGGTCCGCGGGCGCCGCGCCGCGGGCCCCCGCCCGTGACGCCCTACGCTTGCCCGCATGTACGTGACAGAGGCGTCCCGCTACATCGGAGCCCCACCCGCCGCCGTCTACCAAGCCCTGCTGGACGCGCAGGCCGTCGCCAAGTGGCGGGCCCCGGACGGCATGAGCTGCCGGGTGCACGCCTTCGACGTCCGCATCGGCGGCGCCTTCCGGGTCTCGCTCACCTACGAGGACGGGCTCACCTACGAGGGCGGGCTAGGCGGTGTTGGGAAGTCGACGGCACGCACCGACACCTACCACGGGCGGTTCCTGGCGCTGGTGCCCTACGAGAAGGTCGTCGAGGTGCTCCAATTCGACACGGACGACGCGCGGTTCGCCGGCACCATGACGATCACCACCACCCTGGTGCCCACGGGCGAGGGCACCACCGTCGTGCTCGTCCACGAGGGAGTACCCGACGCCATTCCCCGGCCGGACAACGAAGCGGGCACGCGCATGACCCTGGCCAACCTCGCCCGATGGGTCGAAGGCGACAACCGCTGAACGCTCCCGGACGCCCCGGACGACCCCCGGGCGATCTCGAACGACCGCCGAAAAATCGCCCCGTCCCACTGGGCCCAACCCCTCCCCGCCCCACGCCAGTTCACCGCGCTCCCGCCGTCCGGTACTCGTGGCGGAGCGGTGTACGGTGCCGCCGCGCGGGCAGGTCTTGGCCCGCGCACGCAAGGCCCCCGCGCGGCTCCCCGGGCCAGGGGGGCACCAGAACCAGCGAGGAGCGGCATGGACATCGGAGTCTTCCTTCCCATCGGCAACAACGGCTGGCTCATTTCGAAGGGTTCCCCGCAGTACATGCCGACCTTCGAGTTGAACAAGGCCGTGGTGCAGCGGGCCGAGAAGCACGGGTTCGACTTCGCGCTGTCGATGATCAAGCTCAAGGGCTTCGGCGGCGAGACCGAGTTCTGGGACCACTGCCTCGAATCGTTCACGCTGACCGCCGGTTTGGCCGCGGTGACCGAGCGGATCAGGCTGTACTCCTCCGCCCCGATCCTCGCCCTGTCACCGGCGATCGCCGCGCGCATGGCGGCCACCGTGGACGCCATCGCGCCCGGCCGGACCGGCGTCAACATCGTCACCGGCTGGGCCCCCGGCGAGTACGCGCAGATGGGACTGTGGCCCGGTGACGGGCACTTCGGCAACCGCTACGCCCGGGCCGCCGAATACGTCACCGTGATGAAGCAGTTGTGGAGCGAGGGCGTCAGCGACTTCGCGGGCGAGTTCTACACGATGGACGGCTGCGTGCTCTCCCCGCGGCCGGCAAACGGGCACCTGGACATCGTCGCCGCCGGGCAGAGCAGTAACGGGATGCGGTTCGCCGCCGAGCACGCCGACTACAACTTCCTCCTGGGCAGCGGGGTCAACACCCCGCTCGCCTTCGCCGACACCACGGCGGCGCTGTCGGCCGCGACGCGCGAAACCGGCCGCGACGTCGGGGCGTTGCCGCTGTTCATGGTCGTCGCGGACGAGACCGACGCGGCCGCGTCGGCCAAGTGGCAGCACTACCACGACCACGCCGACCGCGCGGCGCTGGCCTACATGGCGGGCGAGACGGCCACCGACACGACCTCCGAAGGCTCCGCCACCGCCCGGACCATCGCGCTCCCCGAGGGGGCGGTGAACTTCAACATGGGCACGCTCGTCGGCTCGTACGAGACCGTCGCGGGGATGCTCGACGAGATCGCCGAAGTGTCCGGCACCAAGGGGATCATGCTGGTCTTCGACGACTTCCTCGAAGGCGTGGAGAACTTCGGCACCCGCATCCAGCCGCTGATGCGGTCCCGGTCGGGGCGGTGAGGCAAGGCCGCGCCGCCCCAGGGCGAGCGCGCGTCGAGTGACCGAGCTCCGCCGGAGCACCCCGGACCCCGTCCCCTCACGCCCGGGTAACCTGGGCAAATGCTGACCGAAGTCACAGCGACCCGCTACGTCACGCCGTTGCGTGAGGGCGGGTCGCTTCCCGGGATCGTCGAGGGGGACGATTGCGGGACGTACATCATGAAATTCATCGGCGCCGGGCAGGGCCGCAAGACGCTGGTCGCGGAGGTCATCTGCGGGGAGTTGGGGCGGCGGCTCGGGCTGCGGGTGCCCGATCTGGTGCGGATGCAGCTCGACCCGGTCATCGGGCTGAGCGAGCCGGACCAGGAGGTCCAGGCGCTGCTGAAGGCCAGCGGGGGGCTGAACCTGGGGATGGACTACCTCCCCGGTTCGCTGGGGTTCGACCCGCTCGCCTTCGAGGTGAGCGCGCGCGAGGCCGGCCGGGTGGTGTGGTTCGACGCGCTGATCAACAACGTGGACCGGTCCTGGCGCAACCCCAACCTGCTGGTGTGGCACGGCCAGTTGTGGCTGATCGACCACGGTGCGGCGATGATCTGGCACCACAACTGGCCGACCGCGGAAAAGGCTTCGGCCCGGCCGTACGACGCCTCCGATCACGCGCTGGCGACGTTCGGGCCCGATGTGGCCGCCGCGGCCGAGGAGTTCGCGCCGCGGATCACCCAGGAGCTGCTGGACGAGATCGCCGCGGACGTGCCCGACGAGTGGCTGGCCGGCGAGCCCGGCTTCGACTCGCCGGACGAGCTGCGCGCGGCATATGTGCGCACCCTGCTGGCCCGGGCGCGGACCATCAGCGACCAGATCACCATCGGGCAGCCGACGAAGGACAGGCCGTCGCAGGCTCCGGAGTGGCTGGTGGGCAAGTTGCCGCGGAGGGCCGTTACGTGAGCGGACTGCACAACGGGCGCGACGTCTTCGAGTACGCGCTGCTGAAGGTCGTCCCGCGGGTCGAGCGCGGAGAGATGATCAACGCCGGGGTGGTGGTGTACTGCCGCGCGCGGCGGTTCGTCGAGGCGCGCACGCACCTGGACGAGGCCCGGCTGCTGGCGCTGGATCCCACCGTGGACGTGGCCGGCGTACGGGCCGCGCTGTGCGCCGTCGAGGGCGTCTGCGCGGGCGGCGCGCGGGCCGGCCAGGCCGCCGGTGACGACCCGGGGCAGCGCTTCCGCTGGCTGATCGCGCCGCGCAGCACGATCGTCCAGCCGGGGCCGGTGCACACCGGGTTGACGGCCGATCCGACCGTGGAGGCGGAGCGGCTGTTGGGGCTGCTGGTGCGGTGACGGCGCGGTGACGGCGCCTTGGGCGCGCGGAGCGGGGCGGGTTTCCTTTGTTGGGGCCCGCCCCGTTCGTCGTGTGGGGGTGGGCGTGCGGTGGTGGGGCGTTGACAGGGGGTGGCCGGGCTTCTAGCGTCAGCCGTGCTGAGGCTACTAAGCGGTTGCTCATTCGCAGCGGGGCGGCCGCCGGTCGAGGTGTTCGAGGTTTCGACGAACGAGGGTGAGGAGAACCCGCATGTCCACCACCGAGCAGCGCGTCGCCATCGTGACGGGCGCGGCCCGCGGCATCGGCGCGGCCACCGCCGTCCGCCTGGCCGCCGAGGGTCGCGCCGTCGCCGTACTCGACCTCGACGAGGCGGCCTGCAAGGACACCGTCGGGAAGATCACCTCGGCCGGCGGCCGGGCCGTCGCGGTCGGCTGCGACGTCTCGGACAGCGACCAGGTGGCGGCCGCGGTCGATCGGGTTGCCTCGGAGCTCGGCGCACCGACCATCCTGGTCAACAACGCGGGCGTGCTCCGCGACAACCTGCTGTTCAAGATGAGCGACACCGACTGGGACACGGTCATGAACGTGCACCTGCGCGGCGCGTTCCTGATGTCGCGGGCCTGTCAGAAGCACATGGTGGACGCCACGTTCGGGCGGATCGTCAACCTCTCCTCCAGCTCGGCGCTCGGCAACCGCGGCCAGGTCAACTACTCGGCGGCCAAGGCCGGTTTGCAGGGCTTCACCAAGACCCTCGCCATCGAGCTCGGCAAGTTCGGCGTCACCGCGAACGCCGTCGCCCCCGGCTTCATCGCCACCGACATGACCGCCGCCACCGCCGCCCGGGTCGGCATGGACTTCGAGGACTTCAAGACCGCGGCCGCCACCCAGATCCCGGTGCACCGCGTCGGCAACCCCGACGACATCGCCAACGCCATCGCCTTCTTCACCGGCGAGGCGGCCGGGTTCGTCTCCGGCCAGGTCCTCTACGTCGCCGGCGGCCCGCTCTGCTGACCGCCGGACCGACCGCAGGACCACAGGAGCAGGAGAACAGGACATGACAGAGCAGGACAGCGGGCTCCCGGCGCCCTCCGGCAAGGTGGCACTGATCACCGGGGCCAGCCGCGGCATCGGCTACGGCATCGCCGAGGCCCTCGTCGCCCGCGGCGACCGGGTGGTCATCACCGGGCGCAACGAGGACGCCCTCAAGGAGGCCGCCGGGAGGCTGGGCGCCGACCGGGTGCTCACCGTCGCGGGCAAGGCGCACGACGAGGCGCACCAGGCCGCCGCCGTCGAGCGGGCCATGGAGACCTTCGGCCGGGTCGACTACCTGGTCAACAACGCCGGTACCAACCCGGTGTTCGGCCCGATAGCCGACCTCGACCTCGGCGTGGCGCGCAAGGTCTTCGAGACCAACGTCGTCTCGGCGCTCGGCTTTGCCCAACGCACCTGGCACGCCTGGCAGAAGGACAACGGCGGCGCGATCGTCAACATCGCCTCGATCGCCGGCGTCGCGCCCTCGCCGTTCATCGGCGCCTACGGGATCAGCAAGGCGGCGATGGTGAACCTGACGCTCCAACTGGCGCACGAGTTCGCGCCGGCGGTTCGGGTCAACTCCATTGCCCCCGCGGTGATTAAGACCAAGTTCGCCGCCGCGCTCTACGAGAACCGCGAGGAGGAGGCGGCCGCCGCCTACCCGATGGGGCGGCTGGGCGTCCCGGAGGACATCGGCGGGGCCGCGACCTTCCTGCTGTCCGACGCTGCCGGTTGGGTCACCGGACAGAACCTCGTCGTGGACGGAGGACTGTTCCTCAAGGCCGGGGTGTGACGACCCGGGGCCGCTAGTAGGGGCGGCCCCGAGGGGTGTGCCTTGGCCGCGCGCGTGCCAAGAGGCAGGGTGCTTGGCGCCGGTCCCCTGAGGGGGCCGGCGCTCTGCGTTCAGCAGCCGTGCGCTCCGGCGCCCGGGCGGCCTGGTTGGACACCGCGCGAGGGCGCGGGGGATGCTGCCGTGCACGGCCCCCGCGGGCGGCCCGCGGCGGGGACTGTCAGTGGTCGCCGGTAGGTTCGTGTGACGAGAACGGAACGCACACCGGAGGTTGTTGACGTGGTCACCGACATGCTGCCCGAGTCCTGGCGCGGGGTCCTGGGCGAGGAGTTGGCGAAGCCCTACTTCAAGGAGCTGATCGACTTCGTCGAGCAGGAGCGGGAAGCCGGGCCGGTCTACCCGCCCCGCGAGCAGGTCTTCGCGGCGCTGGAGGCCACGCCCTACGACCAGGTCAAGGTCCTCATCCTCGGCCAGGACCCGTACCACGGCCCCGGCCAGGGCCACGGCCTGTGCTTCTCCGTGCAGCCCGGCGTCAAGACCCCGCCGTCGCTGCGGAACATCTACAAGGAGATGAAGGAGGAGCTCGGCCACCCGGTGCCGGACAACGGCTATCTGATGCCCTGGGCGCAGCAGGGCGTCCTGTTGCTGAACGCCGTGCTCACCGTCCGCGGCGGCGAGGCCAATTCGCACAAGGGCAAGGGCTGGGAGAAGGTCACCGACGCGGTGATCCGCGCCGTCGCCGAGCGGCCGGACCCGGCCGTCTTCGTCCTGTGGGGCAACTACGCCAAGAAGAAGCTGCCGCTCATCGACGAGGAGCGGCACGCGGTGGTCCAGGGCGCGCACCCCTCCCCGCTGTCGGCGAAGAAGTTCTTCGGCTCCCGGCCCTTCACCCAGATCAACGAGGCGATCGCCGCCCAGGGCCACACCCCGATCGACTGGCGCATCCCTGACCTGGGCTGACCTGGGCCCCTGTCGTCAAACTCCCGCCTGCCGACCACCGCCCGGCCCGCCCTCCGGGCGAACGACGGGAGTTTGACAGGACCTAGGGCCGGTCCGATGGGTCAGGGTCGGACAGGCCCTAGCAACCCGGCGCGTCGCGCACACCGCGCGCGGCCCCCGCCCGGCGGTTAGCGTCGTGGGAGCCAACGGTGGCGAGCGAGGACGGGGAGTGCGCGGTGGCGGAGCAGCGGCGGTCGGCGGAGCGCGAGGACGGTGTGCTGACCCGGATCGGCCAGGCGATCATGCTGCATCGCGCCGGCGACCGGGAGGAGGCCCGCAACCGCCTCGCCGCCCTGTGGCAGGAGATCGGGCCGCGCGGCGACGCCTTCCATCGCTGCGCCCTGGCGCACTACATGGCCGACACCCAGGACGATCCCCGGGACGAGTTGGACTGGGACCTGCGCGCCCTGGAGGCGGCGGAGGGCTTCGTCACCGAGCGCCCCGCGCGGGCCCGCCCCACCGGCCCCGCCGACGGACCGGGCCCCCGCCAACCGCTCGCCGCGCTAAGGGCGTTCTTCCCCGCCCTCCACCTCAACCTCGCCGCCGACTACGCGGGGCTCGACCGCCCGGCCGACGCCCGCGCCCAGCTCCGCCGGGCCCGCACCTCGGTCCGCGCCCTCGCCGAGGGCGAGTACCGCCGGCGCCTCACCGAGGCGATCGAACGCCTGGAACTGCGCATCGAGGGCGCGGCGGGACCGTTCCGTTAGGGGGCGGCAAGGGCCCCTCCAGGCAACCGACGAGGCCCGGCCAGCCGCCCTCCTCAGCCGCCCAACATCCCCTCCAGCAGCTCCGCGCAGGAGGCGCCCAGCGCATCGCGGGTGGGTACATCGGCGTGGAACTGCCCCGCGACGCAGGAGAACAGCACCCCGTCGCACCACGCCACCAGGGACAGCACGTGCCGCTCCGGCGCCGTGGAGCCGGCCGCCGCCAGCAGCGTCGCCACCGGCTCCCGGAACGCCCGGCCCGCCCGGTCGTACACCTCCCGCAACTCCGGCCTACGGGTGGCCTCCAGCGCCAGCTCGTAACGGGCGATCAACAGCTCGCGGTGGTGCGAGAGATAGCGATGCAGGGCGAGTGCGAGGGCATCCGCGAGCGCCGCCGACCCACCGGCCACCGCCGAGTCCGCCGATGCCGGGGGCCTCGCCTCCGCCACCTCCTGCGGCGTGAGCACCGCCGCCTCCCGCTCGGCCAGCCGCCGCACCGCCGCCTCCAGCAGCGCCGCCCGGGTCCGCGCGAGGTTCGACGTGGAACCCTGCGGCAACCCGGCCGCCTCGTCGACGGCCCGGTGCGTCAGACCCCGCATCCCGCGCTCCGCGAGCAGGGACAGCGCGGTGTCGGCGATCAGCTGGTGCCGGGGGAGGGGAGCGGGCGAAGCGGCGGCCTTGCGGGGACTCATGCCGGCGAGCCTAGCGCGGGAGGACGGCCGGTAACTACGCCCGTAGTGGGCGCCCGCCCCGTGCCCCGGGTGTTCGCGGTCTGGCACGTCCCGCACGCACTACAGGTGTAGTCTCTGCTTGTCCGCTCGGCACTACAGGCGTAGTTGCGTGTCGCGCGGGCATCCGACGAGGCTGGGTGCATCGGCGCACGGCAGAGGCGAGAAAGGCGGCGGCATGCGGCAGCGCACCGCGATCGTGATCGGCGGCGGGATCGGCGGGCTCACCGCCGCGGTGGCCCTGGACCGGCGGGGCTGGCAGGTCACCGTGCTGGAACGGGCCGCCGCGTTGGAACCGGTGGGCGCGGGCATCGGACTGGCCGCCAACGCCCAACGGGCTCTGGACACCATCGGCGTGGGCGACGCGGTGCGCGCCCTGGCCTCCTGGCAGTTGGCCGGCGAGATCCGCCGTCCCGATGGGCGGTTGCTGGCCCGTTCGGACAACGCGGCGGCGGTCCGCAGGTTCGGCGGTCCCGTCGTGGTCGCCCACCGCGCCGATCTGGTCGCCCTGCTCGCGGCCCAACTGCCCACCGCCGCGGTCCGTATCGGGGCCTCGGCGGCCCTCCTGGACGCCGGCGATCCGCTGCGGGACGGCCGCCCGGCCCGGGTGCGGTGCACCGACCCCGACGGCGAACCGGAGGAGCTCACCGCCGATCTCGTCGTCGCGGCCGACGGCATCCACTCCGCGGCCCGCCGGACGCTTTTCCCCGACCACCCCGCGCCCCGCTATGCCGGCTTCACCACCTGGCGCTTCGTGGTGCCCGCCGCCGCTGCCCCCGGTCATGCCGCCGACCCGGACACCGCGCACGAGACCTGGGGCCCCGGCGGCCTCTGGGGCACCCTGCCGCTGCACGACGGGCGGATCTACGCGTACGCCACCGCGGCCGTACCGCCCGGCGGCGACCGGGCCGGCGGTGACCAACGGGCCGAACTGATACGGCGGTTCGGCACCTGGCACCGGCCCGTCCCGGAGCTGCTGGCCGCCGTCGAACCGGCCGCCGTCCTCCGCAACGACGTGTACGCCGCGGCCGCCCCGCCGCCCGCGTTCCACCACGGCCGGGTCGCCCTGCTCGGCGACGCGGTGCACCCGATGACGCCCAACCTCGGGCAGGGCGGCTGTCAGGCCGTCGAGGACGCCGTGGTCCTCGCCCACGAGGCGGCCCCCAACGCCCCGTTGGCGACCGCGCTGGCCGCCTACACCCGGCAGCGTCTGCCCCGCACCATGGACGTGGTTCGCCGGTCGGGACGGATCGGCCGGCTCACCACCTGGCGCTCCCGGCCGGCCTGTGCGCTGCGCGCCGCCCTGATCGCGGCCACCGCCCGCCTGGCACCGGACCTCGCGCTGCGCGGCCTGGACGGCATCGCCGACTGGCGGCCGCCGACCGCCCCGTAAGCTGCGAGGACGGGCGCCCCGCCACCCGCCGCGGCGGACCCGAAGACCCAAGGGAGAAGTTGAGTGAAGGTCGGCTGCATCGGACTCGGAGACATCGCGCGCAAGGCGTACCTCCCCGTATTGGGCGTCCAGCCCGGGGTCGAGCTGCACCTGCAGACCCGTAACCCGGTCGCGCTCCAACAGGCCGGCGAGACCTACCGGTTGGCCGACCGGCAGCTCCACGCCGACCTGGACGCGCTGCTCGCCGCCGGCCCGGACGCCGCCTTCGTGCACGCCGCGACGGTCGCCCACCCGGAGATCGTGACCCGGCTGATCGAGGCCGGAATCCCCACCTATGTCGACAAGCCGATCGCCTACGACCTCGCCGACACCCGGCGGATCGTCGCCCTCGCCGAACGCCGTGGGGTGGGCCTGGCCGTCGGCTTCAACCGCCGCCATGCGCCCGGGTACGCCGCGTGCCGGGAGCACCCCCGCGAGCTGATCCTGCTGCAGAAGAACCGCACCGGGATGCCCGAGGACCCACGCACCCTGGTCCTGGACGACTTCATCCACGTCGTCGACACCCTGCGCTTCCTGGCGCCCGGCGAGATCGAGCACATCGACGTGCGGGCCCGGGTCCGCGACGGCCTGATGGACCACGTGGTGCTCCAGCTGTCCGGCGACGGGTTCACCGCCATCGGCACCATGAACCGCCGCAGCGGCTCCGCCGAGGAGGTGCTGGACGTGTCCGGCCAGGACGCGCGGCGCCAGGTGGTCAACCTCGCCGAGGTCGTCGACCACGACGGGCGGCCGAGCATCCGGCGCCGCGGCGACTGGGAGCCGGTGGCCCGCCAGCGCGGCATCGAGCAGATCGTGAAGTCCTTCCTCGACGACGTCCGGGCCGGGCGGCGGACCTCGGCCCAGGACGCCCTGCGCACGCACGAGCTGTGCGAACGGGTGGTCACCGAGGCGCTCGGGTAACCGGGGGCCGGCGCGGGCGCCGCCTTAACTGGGGGCCCCGCGCCGCCTGGTGGCCCGCACCGCCCCGGTCAGCCCGTAGGCGAGCAGCGCGGCGACCGCCCCGTAGAGCACCCAGTCGCCCCAGCGGGTATACGGGCTGGTGCCCCGGGCCAGCGGCAGGTCGTAGACGGCCGACGCGCTGCGGTCGGTGCCCAGGCGCGCGCCGACCGGTTCGCCGCGCGGTCCGTATACCGCGCTGATCCCGGTGAGCGTGGCGTGCACCATCGGGCGCCAGGTCTCGGCGGCGCGCAGCGCCCCCAGGGAGGCGTGCTGCGCGGGCGCCCAACTGTCCTGGAACGTCGCGGTGGAGGACTGGGCCACCAGCAACTGCGCGCCGTCCGCGGCCAGATGGCGGCTCATGTCCGGGAACGCCGTCTCGAAGCACACCAGCGGGCCGGCCCGCAGGCCGCCGGTGGCGGGCAACGGCATCACCACCTGATGGGTGCCGCGCCGCCGGTCGCTGGCGGCGGCCTTGCCCACCTTCGTCGCCCAACCCAGCACGGACCGGGCCGGGATGTACTCGCCGAACGGCACCAGCCGCATCTTGGCGTAGCGGTCCCCGGTCGGGCCGTGCGGGCCGATGAGGACCGCGCTCTTGGAGATGCCGTGCCGACCGGCGTCCAGTGCGTCGGCGTTGACCAGCAGGTCGGCGCCGGTGCGCGCGGACAGCGCGGCCAACCGGGCGGCGAGCGCCGGGTGGTCCGCCGGGTCCTCATAGAGGCTGCTCTCGCCCCAGACGACCAGGCGCACCCCGCGGCCCGCCAGCGCGGTGGTGAGCGCCTCGCTGCGGGCCAGCCGCTGGGTGGGCGTGCCGGTCGGGCCCGGTTGGACGACCGCGATCCGTACCGTCCCGGCGGGCCGCGGGCGCGGCGCCCACCACCAGGCCGCGGTGCCGGCCAGTGCGCACACCAACAGTCCGGCGACGGCCGGCACCCGGGCGTTCGGGACGGTGAGCAGCCCGGCCAGCGCGGTGTTCACCGCCACGATCAGCAGGCTCAGCAGCCACACCCCGCCGAGCGAGGCCAGCCGCAGCGCGGGCGGCACCTGCCACTGACTGGCGCCCAGCAGCCCCCAAGGACCGCCCAAGTACTCCCAGGACCGGACCAGTTCGACCATCAGCCAGCCGGCCGGCACCAACACCAGCGCCGCGGCGCACCGTCCCCGGCCCGGCACCCCGCCCAGCAGCGCCCGCACCAGCAGCCCCCACGGCGCCCACAGCGCCCCCAACAACAGCGCCAGGACGACGATGAAGACGTGCAGGCTCGGCAGCAGCCAGTGGTGCACCGCCAGCATGAACCCGGCGCCGCCCCACCAGCCGTACAGCCCGGCCCGCCGCGCGCTGCCGGCCGACCGCACCAGGAGCAGCCACGGCACCAGCGCCACATACGCCAGCCACCACAGGGACGGCGTCGGGAAGGCGAGGGCCGGCAGCGCGCCGGCGAGGGCGGCGGCCGGCCCCCGCGTCCAGAGGGAGCCGTCCCCTCGCACCCGGTGGCCGAGCGGTATGTCCATACGGGCCCCCTGTCGCCATGCGCGCCCCAACGTGTGCTGCCGTGTCACGTCGATATCTCTTGCCACGCTCAAGGGTGATCAGGCATGGACAACTTCCGCCACTTCTTGCGCATCCGGAATGTCGGGCGGTGGTGCGGTCTTACCAGCCCTTATGAGCGCCCATCAGCCGGCCCGTTTTGGGCGTGCGGCATGCGTGCGGCCCCCGCCTTGGGGACGGGGGCCGCACGGTGCCGGGGGCTTCGGGGCGTCAGTTCACCAGCGAGGGCTCGGCGGCCGGCTCGGGCCGGTCGTCATCCGGGCCGTCCTGGACGCCCAGCGGCTCCGGGGAGCCACCGGCGTCCGCCGTCCCGTGCCGCGCCGTGGCGAACTGCGTCCGGTACAGCTCGGCGTAGCGGCCGCCGGCGGCCAGCAGCGCCTCGTGCGTGCCCCGTTCGACGATCCGGCCGGCCTCGACGACCAGGATCAGATCGGCGGCCCGCACGGTCGACAGCCGGTGCGCGATCACCAACGCGGTCCGCCCCTCCAGCGCCTCGGTGAGCGCCTCTTGGACGGCCGCCTCCGAGGTGTTGTCCAGGTGGGCGGTGGCCTCGTCCAGGATGACCACCCGGGGGTGGGCCAGCAGCAGCCGGGCGATGGTCAGCCGCTGTCGCTCGCCGCCGGAGAGCCGGTAGCCGCGCTCGCCGACGACGGTGTCCAGACCGTCCGGCAACGAGGCGATCAGCGCCTCCAGGCGGGCCCGGCGCAGCGCGTCCCACAGCTCGTCCTCGGTGGCCTCCGGGTTGGCCAGCAGCAGGTTCTCCCGGATCGAGTCGTGGAAGAGGTGGCCGTCCTGGGTGACCATGCCCAGGGTGTCCCGCAACGAGGCCGCGGTCAGCTCGCGGACGTCCACCCCGGCCAGCCGCACCGCGCCGGAATCCGGGTCGTACAGCCGCGGCAGCAGCTGCGCGATCGTCGACTTGCCGGCGCCCGACGAGCCGACCAGCGCGACCATCTGACCCGGTTCGGCGCGGAAGGAGAGGCCGTGCAGGACCTCCTCGCCGCCCCGGGTGTCGAGGGTGGCGACCTCCTCCAGAGAGGCCAGCGACACCTTGTCGGCGGCCGGGTAGCCGAAGCGCACCGCGTCGAACTCCACCGACACCGGGCCCTCGGGCACCGGACGGGCGTCCGGCCGTTCGGTGATCAGCGGCTTGAGGTCCAGCACCTCGAAGACCCGCTCGAAGCTGACCAGCGCGCTCATCACCTCGATATGCGCGCCGGACAGCGCGGTCAACGGGGCGTAGAGCCGGGTGAGCAGCAGCGCGAGCGAGACGATCGCGCCCGCCTCCAACTGCCCGCGCAGCGCCAGGAACCCGCCCAGCCCGTAGACCACGGCCAGCGCGAGCGCGGAGACCAGGGTGAGCGCGGTGACGAAGTACGTCTGCACCATTGCCGAGCGGACACCGATGTCGCGCACCCGGCGGGCCCGGGCGGCGAATTCGGCGGACTCGCGCGCCGGCCGACCCATCAGCTTCACCAGGGTCGCGCCGGGCGCGGAGAACCGCTCGGTCATCTGCGTGCCCATCGCGGCGTTGTGGTCGGCGCCCTCCCGCCGCAGCGCCGCCAACCGCCGGCCGACCCTACGGGCGGGCAGCACGAAGATCGGCAGCAGCACCAGCGCGATCAAGGTGATCTGCCAGGAGAGGGTGAGCATCACGCCGAGGGTGAGCAGCAGCGTCACGATGTTGCTGACGACTCCGGAGAGGGTGTCGCTGAACGCCCGTTGGGCGCCGATCACATCGTTGTTCAGTCGGCTGACCAGCGCCCCGGTGCGGGTGCGGGTGAAGAACGCGATCGGCATCCGCTGCACGTGGTCGTAGACCGTGGTGCGCAGGTCGAGGATGAGGCCCTCGCCGATGCTCGCCGACAGCCAGCGGGTCAGCAGCCCGAGCCCGGCCTCCGCCAGGGCGATCCCCGCGATCAGCCCGGACAGGCTCAGCACCAGCCCGGCCGACTTGCCGCCGACGATCGCGTCCACCACCCGCCCGGCGAGCAGCGGGGTGGCCACCGCGAGCAGCGCGGTGACGGTGCTCAGCACCAGGAAACACGCCAGCATCCGGCGGTGCGGGCGGGCGAAGGCCGCGATCCGGCGCAGCGTCCCGGGGGAGAGGCGGCGCTTCCCCTGCTGAGCGGTGATCGTGCTGTGCAGCGAATGCCAGGCGGTGACTTCCATGTCCATCGCGGCCTCCTGATTGCCGGGGTCGTCGTCACGGGATCGCCGTGGATGACCGGCGACACGAAAGAACCTAGAACCTAAACCAATCTTGAGGTCAAGCCATTCCGGCCATGGGCACCCGGGGAAGCGCCGCGCCCCGCCGCGATCGCCGTCGAAGCGGCCCCTCTCGATCACCGCATTGCCGCCGACCACCAGGCGGTCACCATCCCAACGCGCCCTGACCCAGCCGACGTTACGCCGCCGGCCCGCACCCCGCCCCGCCTACGGCTGAAGCGGCCCCTCCCAGACCACCGCCCCGTCCGGGACGCCCTCGGCCCCGCTCTCCGCGCCCTCCGTCTCGCTCCCGCCGATCACCGTCAGCCGGGCCCCCGCCCGGCCGTCGGCCAGCGTGACGGTGGCGTCGACGACGACCCGGGCCG
This sequence comes from Streptomyces sp. NPDC057743, assembly GCF_042798755.1. Taxonomy (NCBI): domain Bacteria; kingdom Bacillati; phylum Actinomycetota; class Actinomycetes; order Kitasatosporales; family Streptomycetaceae; genus Streptomyces; species Streptomyces sp. NPDC057743. The sequence goes on along the minus strand of NZ_JBHVJX010000036.1, from coordinate 21,085 downwards.
GTTCCGCCGCCGGCGTCAGCTCCGCCAGCGCCCGGCCGACCGCGGCCACCAGCGCCCGGCCGGACTCCGCGCCGACCCGGGCGTCCACCGGCCCCACGAACAGCACCGACGGCCGGGCGCCCAGCACCGCCGTGGCCGCGCCGGCCTCCCGGAGGATGCGGGTGCGCAGCCCGGCCGGCGCCTCCGGCGGCCCCTGCTGGAGCGCGATGATCGCGGTGCGGATCTCCTGGATCGTCGCGTCCAACTCGTCCACTGCCCGCTGCACGTCCTCCTTCACGTCCGGGCGGACGGCGGTGCGGTGCGCGCTCTCCAGCAACATGCCGGTGGCGAACAGCCGTTGGATCACCAGGTCGTGCAGATCGCGGGCGATCCGGTCGCGGTCCTCGTAGACCGCGAGCCGCTGGCGGTCGTGGTGGCGGTCGGCCAGCACCAGCGCCAGCGCCGCCTGGGAGGCGAACTGGGTGCCCAGCGTCCGTTCCACATGCGTGAAGCGCGGGTCCCCGGATGCCCGGCAGAGCGCCAGCGCGCCCAGCACCCGGTCGCCGCTGCGCAGCGGCAGCAGCATCGTCGGCCCGTAGTGGCGCGACATCGGGGAGATCGACCGGGGGTCGTCGGCGAAGTCGTCGGAGAACACCGCATGCCCCGCGTGGATCTGTTGCAGGACCGGGCTCTCCGGCGGGATCGCGTCGCCGTACGCCTCGGCCCGCACGGACTCCGACAGCAGGGTGGAGATCGCCACCACCTCCATCGCGCCGTCGGACCGCGGCAGCAGCACCGCCCCGGTCGCCGCCTCCGCCAACTCCCGCCCCTTCTCGGCGACCACGGTCAGCGCGTGCTCGGCCGCCGAACCGCTCTCCGGGCCGGCCAGCAGCGCCGTGGTCACCGACGCCGCCCCGTCGATCCACCGCCGGCGCTGCCGGGCCGCGGCATGCATCCGGGCATTGCCCATGGCGATCCCGGCCTCGGTGGCCAGCACCCGCACCAGATGCAGGTCCACCTCGCCGAACGGTCGCGCCGTCCGGCCGCCCGCCTTCCCGGCCAGGTAGACGCTCCCGAACAGCTCGCCCTGCACCTTGATCGGCACCCGCAGCGCGAACGGGGCGGTCGGCCGGCCCTCGGGCGGGCTGCCGTGGGTGATCAGATCGCGCCGCCCCTCGCCGTCCTCGTCCAGCACCTCCACGGCGGCATAACGGGCGCCGGTCAGCGACGCGGCGGTCTCGGCGATCCGGTCCAGCACCCGGTGCACGTCCAGGTCGGAGCCGATGGCGACCATCGCCTCCAGCAGCTGCGGCAGCCGCGCCAGCGGGCCGCCGGCCAGATTCCGCAGGTCCTGCGCGGTGCGCTCGGCGAGCTCCGCCGCCGAACCCGCGGACCCGGCACCGTCGTGCGGCTCGACGGGCTCGGGGTACGGCGGCACAGGCGGCATGAGCGGCGCCTTCTGGGCTGACAGTGTCGGACGGTACGGCTGCGACCAGTCTAATTCGCCCGGAAGGATGACATCGGGGTGGTTACGGAACGAACGCACCGGCCCGGTGCCGCCGAACCCACCCCGACGCCGGCGCCCCCGGGATCAGGCCGGCAGGGCCGCCTCGATCGCCTGGACCAGCTCGTCCGCCTCCGGTTCCGTCCGCGGCCGGAACCGGCCGGCGATCGCGCCGGTGTGGTCAATGACGAACTTCTCGAAGTTCCACTGGACGTCGCCGGCCGCCCCCTCCGCGTCCGGGGTGCCGGTCAGCTCGGCGTAGAGCGGGTGTCGGTCCTCGCCGTTGACGTCGGTCTTCTCGAAGAGCGGGAAGCTGACGCCGTACGTCGACGAGCAGAACGTGGCGATCTCCTCGGCGGTGCCCGGCTCCTGGCCGGCGAACTGGTTGCTGGGGAAGCCCAGCACGCTGAACCCGCGGTCGGCGAACCGCCGTTGGAGCCGCTCCAGCCCCGTGTACTGCGGGGTCAGTCCGCACTTGGACGCCACGTTCACCACCAGCAGGGCCTTGCCCCGGTAGTCGGCGAGGGAGGCGGACTCACCGGTCAGGGTGCGCAGCGGAATGTCGTACAGGCTCATGCTCGGGCTCCTCGGTGCGGTTCCGTGGTCGGGGACGTCCATCCTCACCCCCAACAACCGTGCCCGGCCTGCTCTTCCCGGGATCGTCCACCGGCCAGGCCACCACCGGCCGCAGCGTGCCGGCCCGCCACTCCTTGAGCAGCTGGTCGAAGATCGGCGTGTCCTCCTCCACCCGGCGCCGGGCGAGCGGCGGCGGCAACCGGGGCGGCTGGTGGGGGAGCGAGATGCGCTGGAAGGGGTGGCCCGGGGCCCGTTTGACGTCCATGTACCGGACTCAACACCACTTCGCCCGGCGGGATACGAGACCTGGCCGGTACGGGCCGCAGATGCCCCCTTGGGCGGTGAGGGGCAGAAATTACGTTCCAGGGCGGACGGGCAAGCGGACGGGAAAACGTTGCAGGGGCCGACGGGCGGCGCGCGCCCGTCGGCCCCTGGTGTCCCACCGCGATGGGTCGGTGGGGCGCCGCGGTGTCAGGCCCGGCGGAGCAGGCCGCCGAGGACCTCCCGCAGGGCACCCTCGGGGTCGGCCACCTGCCCCTCCGCGCGCCACGCCACGAAGCCGTCGGGCCGCACCAGTACCGCGCCCTCGGGCGTCGTCCCGTGCCTCTCCGCCCAGTCGACGCCCTCGTCCGGGACCAGGTCGGCGTCGGCGCCGATGCCGATGCGGTAGTGGTCCAGCCGCGTCGACCAGTGGGCGGCGGTGGCCTCCGCCGCGGCGCGCCAGATCTTGCCGTCCTCGGTGCCGGTCAGCAGGACGAAGGAGCGCTCGTAGAGGTCCAGGGTGGAGCGCCGCCCGTCGTCCGCGTGCAGCCACAGGTGCGGGGCCCGGGTGCCGGGCTCGCCGGTCAGCCGCATCCGCTCGGGGACGACCGGGAGTTCGGGGTCGGCGCCGAGGACCGCACCGCGCGGGTAGCTGTAGCCCAGCGCCACCGTCAGGACGCCGCGCTGCCGGCCGCCGCCACCGGGCGCCGGGTCGTAGCCGGGATGGCTGTGCTCGGCGGACCGGGCCGAGGCGCGGGCGCTGGTCACCTCGGCCACCGGGCGGCGCTCCTCCTCGTAGGTGTCCAACAGCGCGGGGTCCGCCGCGCCGTCGAGGACGGCGGCCAGTTTCCAGGCGAGGTTGTGCGCGTCCTGGATACCGGTGTTGGAACCGAACGCCCCGGTGGGGGACATCTCGTGGGCCGCGTCGCCGGCGAGGAAGATCCGGCCCGCGGAGTACCGCTCGGCGACCCGCTCCGCGGCGTGCCAGGGCGCCTTGCCGGTGATCTCAACCGCCATGCCCGGCACGCCCGTTGCCCGTCGGATGTGGTCGATGCACCGCTGGTCGTCGAAGTCCTCCAGCGTCTCGCCCCGGTCGGGGTGCCAGGGCGCGTGGAAGACCCACTCCGCGTGGTTGTCGACCGGCAGCAGGGCCCCGTCGGCCTCCGGGTTGGTGAGGTAGCAGGCGATGAAGTGGCGGTCGCCGACGGCGTCGGCCAGTTCCGGGGCGCGGAAGGTGATGCTGACGTTGTGGAAGAGGTCGCCGGGGCCCGTCTGCCCGATGCCGAGCCGTTCGCGCACCGGGCTGCGCGGCCCGTCAGCGGCGATGAGGTAGTCGGCGCGGAGGGTGGTGTGCTCGCCGGTGTTCCGGTCCTTGACGACCGCGGTCACGCCGTCGGCGTCCTGGTCGCACGTCATCAGCTCGGTGCTGAACCGCAGATCGCCGCCCAACTCGCGGGCGCACTCCAGCAGTACCGGCTCCAGGTCGTTCTGGCTGCACAGGCACCAGCTCGACGGGCTGAACTTGGCCAGCCCGCCGCCCGGGTCGATCTCCCGGAACAGCCACTCCTGCTCGTCGCCGGTCAGTGAACGGGCCTGCAGAATCCCGTGGTTGGCGGCGAGGACCGAGGCCGCCTCGCGGATCCGCCGCTCCGCGCCGGCCACTCGGTAAAGCTCCATGGTGCGGACGTTGTTGCCCCGTCCGCGGGGGTGCCGGGAGGTGCCCGCGTGCTTCTCGACCAGGACGTGGCGGACGCCCAGGCGTCCGAGGAACAGCGAGGCGGACAGGCCCACCAGGGACCCGCCGACGATGAGGACCGGCACCCGGTCTTCGGCCTTGGGGTTCATGTGTTGGCTCCAGCTCCAGCGGCGCGTACGGGAGATGGAGCAACGCATGCCCGGCCCGTGGCCCCTTCCATCAGGGTTCACCTGCATGGCTCACAGATCTCGCGCCGACCGTGGGTCTTGGCCACGATCGAATCCGGACCGCCCCCCGCGACACGCCGGGCAGAAGGTCCGCCCATCCGGCTCAGTCGCCCGGACCGCATCGGGAGCAACGGAAGGCACCGGAATCCCGGATCGCGCCGGAACTGACGACGCACCACAGGGGCCCTCGCGCCCCGGAGGAGATGCGTAGACGATGACAACGCTGTCGGAACGAATATCGCAGTCCGCCTTCGACGGCTCCCGGCTCCGGGTCGTGCTCATGCTGGACCTGGAAGAGGGCGCCCAGCAGCAGTTCCTGGAAGCCTACGAACAACTCCGGAACCAGGTGGCCTCCGTCCCCGGGCACATCACCGACCAGCTGTGCCAGTCCATCGAGAACCCCTCGCAGTGGCTGATCACCAGCGAATGGGAGAGTGCCCCGCCGTTCCTCGCCTGGGTCAACAGCGAGGAGCACGTCAAGATGGTGCAGCCGCTGCACAGCTGCGTGCGCGACACCCGCTCCCTGCGCTTCAGCGTCCTGCGCGAGACCTCGAACGTCGCCGCCGTCGCCCCCGAGCCCCTCAAGGGCCGCCTGCAGGCGAACCCCCGCGTCGGCGACGGCGTGGTCCGGCACGCGCTGACCTTCACCGTGAAGCCCGGCAGCGAGTCGATGGTCGCCGACATCCTCTCCGGCTACACCTCGCCGGCGGCCCGGGTCGACGACAAGACCCGGCTGCGCCGCACCTCCCTCTTTATGTACGGCAACCGCGTGGTGCGCGCCATCGAGGTGCAGGGCGATCTGGTCGCCGCGCTGCGGCACGTCTCCCAACAGCCCGAGGTCCGGGCCGTCGAGGAGGCCATCAACCCGTATCTGGAGCAGGACCGGGACCTCAACGACCCCAATTCCGCCCGGGTGTTCTTCACCCGCGCCGCGCTGCCCGCGGTGCACCACGTGGCGACCGGCGGTCCGGAGCCCGAGAACTTCCAGAGCATCTCCCGGCACGCGCTGTACTACCCGGCCAAGCCCGGCTTCGGCATGACGCTGGCCAAGATGCTGGCCCGTCAGGACGAGGAGGCCGCCGACGACCCGGCGTGCCCCGTCTACGGCAGCACCATCTTCCAGCGCGACGACATCGTCGTCCGCCTCATCGACATGCGGGAGCCCATCGACCGGGACCCGCTGGTCTCCCTCGGCGCCCGCGGTCCGCGCAAACTGGCCGTGCTGCGGCGGCTGTTGGACGGCGACGTCGCCGGCGGCCTGACCAGCGAGCGCGAGCTGGCGCACTTCCTGGCCCGCGCCGACATGGATCTCATCACCGACCGTCGGGCGCCGGACGCCTGACCGTCGAAGCCCCGCCGACCGGGCCCGCAGGCCGTCATCAGGCCGGCACCCCCCACCCATCCACCGGCAGCACGCCCCTGGAGGAATCAGCCATGACCACGCACCGCCCACGCATCGTGGACCTCAGCGAGACCCAGCCCAACCGTCGGCGCGGAGGTGACCTGCGCGCCATGCTGACGCCCAGCGCGGTGGGATCCACGAGCGGCTTCATGGGCATGGCCCTCGTACAGCCCGGCGAGCGCATCGGGGAGCACTACCACCCGTACTCCGAGGAGTTCGTCTACGTCGTCCAGGGCGCGCTGGAGGTCGACCTCGACGGGGAGACCTTCGCGCTCCGCCCGGACCAGGGGCTGATGATCCCGCCGTACATGCGGCACCGTTTCCGCAACGTCGGAGACGTGGAGGCCCGGATGGTCTTCCACCTCGGCCCGTTGGCCCCGCGCCCCGAGCTGGGGCACGTGGACACCGAGGCGGCCGAGGGCGCGCAGGAGGGCACACCGGCCGCCCCACCCGAACGCACGGAGCCGGTGTCATGACCCGCCGCGTGGCGGTCACCGGCGTCGGCATCGTCGCCCCGGGCGGCGTGGGGATCCCGGCCTTCTGGGACCTGCTGTCCACCGGGCGGACGGCCACCCGTGGCATCACCCTCTTCGACCCGACCGGCTTCCGGTCCCGGATCGCCGCCGAGTGCGACTTCGATCCGGCCGCGCACGGTCTGGACGGGGAGCAGGTGGCCAAGTCCGACCGGTACGTCCAGTTCGCGCTGGTCGCCGCGGCCGAGGCGCTGCGGGAGGCTGGTCTGGACATGGCACGGGAGGACCCGTGGCGGGTCGGGGTGTCCCTGGGCACCGCGGTCGGCGGCACCACGCGCCTGGAGCACGACTATGTGGCGGTCAGCGCGTCCGGCAGCCGCTGGGACGTGGACCACCGGCCCGCCGGGCCGCATCTGCACCGGGCCTTCTCGCCGAGCTCGTTGGCGTCCGCGGTGGCGGAGCAGATCGACGCGCACGGCCCGGTGCAGACCGTCTCGACGGGCTGTACCTCCGGCCTCGACGCGATCGGTTACGCCTTCCACTCCATCGAGGAGGGCCGGGCCGACGTCTGCGTCGCGGGCGCGTCCGACTCGCCGATCTCCCCGATCACCGTGGCCTGCTTCGACGCCATCAAGGCGACCTCCGCGAACAACGACGACCCGGCCCACGCCTCCCGGCCCTTCGACGCGCAGCGCGACGGGTTCGTGATGGGCGAGGGCGGTGCCGTGCTGGTCCTGGAGGAGCTGGAGCATGCCCGGGCCCGCGGCGCCACCGTGCACTGCGAGATCCGCGGCTACGCCACCTTCGGCAACGCCTACCACATGACCGGCCTGACCCAGGAAGGTCTGGAGATGGCCGAGGCGATCAACCGCTCGCTGGCCCATGCGCGGCTCGACCCCACCCAGGTCGACTACGTCAACGCGCACGGCTCCGGCACCCAGCAGAACGACCGCCACGAGACCGCCGCGGTCAAGAAGTCGCTGGGCGACCACGCCTACAAGGTGCCGATGAGCTCGATCAAGTCGATGGTGGGCCACTCGCTGGGCGCGATCGGCGCGATCGAGATCGTCGCCTGTGTCCTGGCACTGACCCATCAGGTGGTCCCGCCGACCGCCAACTACGAGAACCCGGACCCGGAGTGCGACCTGGACTACGTGCCGAAGACCGCACGGGAGCTGCCGCTTTCGTCGGTGCTGTCCGTGGGCAGCGGATTCGGCGGGTTCCAGTCGGCCGTGGTCCTGACCCGTCCGGGTGGGAGGACGAGATGAACTCCCCGCACGAAGACCGCTGTTCCGTCGTCACCGGCATCGGTGTGATCGCCCCCAACGGGGCCAACACCGAAGCCTTCTGGAAGTCCACCAAGGAGGGCATCAGCGTCCTCGACACGGTCACCCGCGAGGGGTGCGAGGACCTGCCGCTGAAGGTCGCCGGCGAGGTCCGCGGTTTCGATCCGACCGAGCTGATCGAGGAGCGCTTCCTCGTCCAGACCGACCGGTTCACGCACTTCGCGATGGCCGCGGCCAACCTGGCTTTGGACGACGCCCTGTTGGGGCGGGCCGACTACAACCGCTCGCCGTTCGCGGTGGGAGTGGTGACCGCGGCCGGCTCCGGCGGCGGCGAGTTCGGCCAGCGGGAGCTGCAACGGCTGTGGGGCCAGGGCTCGCGCTACGTCGGCCCGTACCAGTCGATCGCCTGGTTCTACGCGGCCAGCACCGGCCAAATCTCCATCCGCGGCGGCTTCAAGGGGCCGTGCGGCGTGGTGGCCAGCGACGAGGCGGGCGGGTTGGACGCGCTGGCGCACGCCTGCCGGACCATCCGCCGCGGCACCGAGGCCGTGGTGGTGGGCGCCGCCGAGGCCCCGCTGGCCCCGTACTCGGTGGTCTGCCAGCTCGGGTACGAGGACCTCAGCCGCTGCGCCGAACCGGACCACGCCTACCGCCCGTTCACCGCGGGGGCGTGTGGCTTCGTGCCCGCCGAGGGCGGCGCGATGCTGGTCGTCGAGGAGCGGTCGGCCGCCGAGGAGCGGGGCACCCGGCCCCGAGCCGTGTTGGCCGGGCACGGGGCCACCTTCACCGGCGCCGCGCTCTGGGAGGAGTCCCGGGAGGGGCTGGCCCGGGCGATCGAGGCCGCGCTGGCGGACGCCCGGTGCGCACCCGAGGAGATCGACGTGGTCTTCGCGGACGCCCTCGGGGTGCCCTCGGCCGACCGGGCCGAGGCGCAGGCGTTGGCCGACGCGCTGGGCGGGCACGCCTCCCGGATTCCGGTGACCGCGCCCAAGACCGGTATCGGCCGGGCGTATTGCGGCGCTCCCGTTCTGGACGTCGCGGCCGCGGTGCTCTCCATGGAGGGCTCCGTGGTGCCACCGACCCCCAACGTCGTCGACGTCACCGTGGACCTCGACGTGGTGACCGGCAAGCCCCGGCCCGCCGAGCTCCAGACGGCGCTGGTGCTGAGCCGGGGCCTGATGGGCTCCAACGCGGCGATGGTGCTGCGCCGGTGCGAGAAGTCCCCCTCCTGAGAGGAGATTCCGATGACCGCTCAACTGACCCTCGACGAGCTGGCCGCGCTGATGAAGTCGGCCGCCGGCCTGACCGTCGATCCGGAGGAGATGGCGAACCGGCCCGAGGTGACCTTCGCCGAGTACGGCCTGGATTCGCTGGGCCTGCTCGGCATCGTGGGCGAGCTGGAGAACCGGTTCGGCCGCCCGTTGCCCCCCGACGCCGAACGCGCCAAGACACCGCGCGACTTCCTCGACCTCGTCAACACCGACACCGTCACGACAGGAGCCTGAACATGTCCGGCCACACCGAGAACGAGATCACCATCGCCGCCCCGCTCAACCTCGTCTGGGAGATGACCAACGACCTGGAGAACTGGCCCCACCTCTTCAGCGAGTACGCCTCGGTCGAAGTGCTGTCCCAGGAGGGCGACACCACGACCTTCCGGCTGACCATGCACCCCGACGAGAACGGGAAGGTCTGGAGCTGGGTCTCCGAACGAACCCCGGACCGCGGTGCGTTGACCGTCCGCGCCCGACGCGTGGAGACCGGCCCGTTCAAGTTCATGGACATCTTCTGGAAGTACAAGGAGATCCCCGGCGGCACGCTGATGCACTGGACCCAGGACTTCGCCATGAAGCCCGAGGCCCCGGTCGACGACAAGGGCATGACCGCGCACATCAACCGCAACTCCCGGATCCAGATGGAGCTCATCCGGGACCGGATCGAGCAGCGGGACCGCGAGCTGCGCGCCGCCGCCCCGGCCAACTGAGGCCCGGCCAGCCCGACTCGGACCGCCCGCCGCCCGGCGGCAACGAAGGGAACCTCCCCGATGCACAACGCTCTGATCGTCGCCCGGATGAAGCCCGGGTCGGCTCCCGACATCGCCGAGATCTTCGCGGCCTCGGACCGGACGGAGCTGCCCCACCTGGTGGGCGTCAACCGACGGACGCTGTTCCAGTTCGGTGAGGTGTATCTGCACCTCATCGAGTCCGACCTCCCGCCCGGCCCGGAGATCGCCAAGGTGCACGAGCACCCGGAGTTCCAGGCCATCAGCCAGAAGCTGTCCTCGTACGTCAGCGCGTACGACCCGGCGACCTGGCGCAGTCCCAAGGACGCGATGGCCCGCGAGTTCTACCGCTGGGAGCGGGACGGCGCCGGCTGATCCGCAGCGGCGCCCAGTGGCCGGCCTCCCCGTCATGTCCTGCGGGGAGGCCGCCGCCGTACGACGGAACGGCCCGCTGGTGAGCGGGCCGTTCCGTCGTACGGGGTGTCAGGTCAAACGGGGTGTCAGGCGGGGACGGTGCATTCGAAGGCGTGCAGGTAGGGGTTGACGACGAGGATGTCGTGGACCAGCAGTCCGGCTTCGGAGATGTGCCGGACCAGGCTCTCCTTGGTGTGCTTGGCCCCGCCGACGTTCAAGAGCAGCAGCAGGTCCATGGCGGTGGTGAACTTCATCGACGGGCTGTCGTCGACGAGGTTCTCGATGATCACGACCCGGGCGCCGGGGCGGGCCGCCTCGATGACCTTGCCCAGCGTGCGGCGGGTGCTGTCGTCGTCCCATTCCAGGATGTTCTTGATGATGTAGAGGTCGGCCTCGACGGGGATGTCCCTGCGGCAGTCGCCGGGCACGATCCGGGCCCGTTCGGCGAGCGGGCCGCCGTCGCGCAGCCGGGGGTCGGCGTCGGCCACGACCGACGGCAGGTCGAGCAGGGTGCCGTGCAGCGAGGGGTACTTCTCCAACAGGCCGGCCACGACGTGGCCTTGACCGCCGCCGATGTCCGCCACCGTCGACACCCCGGTGAGGTCGAGGAGTTCGACGAGGTCGCGGGCTGACTGCTTGCTGGAGGTGGTCATCGCCCGGTCGAAGACCTGGGCGGACTCCGGGGCGTCCTGGTGGAGGTAGTCGAAGAAGCCCTTGCCGTAGAGGTCCTCGAAGACGTTGCGGCCGGAGCGCACCGCGTCGTCCAGCCGGGGCCACGCCTCCCAGGTCCACGGTTCGGTGCACCACAGCGAGATGTAGCGCAGGCTGTTGGGGGTGTCCTCGCGCAGCAGTCGGGACATCTCGGTGTGGGTGAAGCTGCCGTCCTCGGTCTCCTCGAAGATCCCGTAGCAGGCCAGCGCCCGCAACAGCCGTTGCAGCGGCCGTGGTTCGGTGCCCACCGAGGCGGCCAGTTTGTCCGCGGTGGTGGGTTCGTCGCCCAGCGCGTCGGGCACGCCGAGCCGGGCGGCGGCGCGGACGGCCGCCGCACACGCGGCGCCGAAGATGAGTTCCCTAAGCCGCATGGCGGGCTGGGGGGTGGGGCTCACGGTGGTCATTCCGTCTCTCTTCTCCCGATGCGATCCCGATGGGGTGTCCGCGGTCGTGCCCGCGGTCGTCGGCGCGGCTATTGGCACAGGCCGGGCGGCCTGGAGGTCCGGCAGGTGTTGTGGACGAAGACGTTGCCCTGGCCGGCCGGATCGTCGTTGACCAGGTCCGCCGGGGCGTTGCGCAGCACCACGTTGTCGCGGATGAGATTGCGGTGGTTGGCGGCCTTGACGAAGCTGCGGAAGAGCACCACGCCGCCCGACTGCGGCGACTTGCCGATGTTGTCGCGGACCAGGTTGTGCTGGACGAGCGTGTCCTCGACGCCCGTGAGGACCACGCCGATGCCCTGGAGGAACGGCAGCCGCTTGGTGGCCGGGCAGAACTTGTTGTTCCCCGAGACCTCGTTGTCCCGGACCGTCAGCGCCCCGCCCGCTGGCCGGTTCTCGTCGCCGACCACGAACACCCCGCCGCAGTTGCCCAAGACGGTGTTGTGGGCGATCAGCAGGTTCCGCACCCGGCGGGCGGTGATGCCGATGCGGTTGCCGTCCAGCCGGTTCTCCAGCACCAGGGTGCCGCGGGTGTCGAGACCGGGGGCCTCCTCCTCGGCCGCGTTGGCCAGGAAGATGCCCGCGTCGCCGTTCTCCGTGGCGAGGTTGTCGCGGAGCGCGCTGTGCACGGACTTCTCCACGCCGATGCCCCACTGGCCGTTGTGTCGCGCGGCGACGTGGTGGATCGTCAGCCCCTCGGTCCCGGAGGCCCAGATCCCGTTGCGCCGGAAGCCCTCGACGGTCAGCGACCGGAGGTGGACGTCGGTGAGCGGGCCGCCGGGGGCGCCGGTGAGGCAGATGCCGTCGCCGGCCGCGTTGCAGGCGGGCGCCGCCTGGGCGGTGGGCGGGGCGAGCACGGTCCGACCGTCGGTTCCCCGGAGCATCAGGTGGGACTTGTTGATCCGCACGCTCTCGCGGTAGACGCCGGGGAGCAGGACCACGGTGTCGCCGGGGCGGGCCGCGTCCACCGCGCGCTGGATCGACTCCCCGGGCCGGACGACGAGGACCCCCTCGTCCCGGTCCGGCACGGCTCGGGACGGCGGGGCCATACCGAGTACGCCGGCCAGGACCGCCGCCGCGCAGCCCAGGTGGGTCATCCGCCGTGCCCCGCGGGGCATCTGTCGTAGTGCCATGAGCCGAAGCTATGGGCGATCACCGGCGCTCGCCACATGTGGTAGCCCGATGAACACGGTGTGTGCGGGGCTCAACTGTCCCGGGGCGGACGGGGGTCGGGGGAGCGGGGTGCGGGTGGTGGCGGGCCGGTGCGCGTGTTGGTCGACCGCGGATCAGTCGCCGGGCCCGGCCCGGGATCGGACGGAGCGTCAGTCGGCTCGTCCGACGGTGCCTCCCCCAGTAGGGCCGCGAGGCTGGCGGGCAGGAACCACGGGCGGGGGCGTGGGACGGTCACGGAGGGACAACGCCGGTGCGCGCCCGGACGACACCGGCCCGCGGCGCTCCCGTCGGCTTCGTCACTCCAACGGCCCCTGCTCCGGCGGCGGCGCGGACCGGCGGGCGACGGTGGTCTCGATGCCGTCCAGGACCACCGCGAGGCCGGCCTCGAAGGTCATCCGTGCCTCGCGCTCCAGGTAGGACTCGCCGGAGTCTGCCTCGGGCGGTGGGGAGGCGCCCTCGGTTTCCAGTCGGACCAGCAGCGGGAAGCGCTCGGCGAAGTCGGGGACGACCTCGGTCAGGGTGCCGGCGCGGGCCTGCCACCAGTCCTCGTCGGTGACGCCGGTGGCGGCGGCCGCCTGCCGGGACTCGGCGGCGGTGCGGGCGGCGCCGCGGACGAAGTGGAACAGCAGGCCGACGATCCGGCGGAGCGCGGTGGGGTCCAACTCCGTGGCGTACAGCACCCGTAGCAGGGCCTCCAGGGAGGCGTACTCGTTGGGGCCCAGGACCGGGCGCGCCTGGGAGACCTGGAGCACCCAGGGGTGGCGCAGGGAGAACTCCCAAGTGTCGGCGGCCCAGGCCGCGATCGCCGAGCGCCAGCCGGACGTCAGGTCGTAGTCGGTGGGGAGCTCGGCCAGCACCCGGTCGTACATCAGGTCCACCAGCTCGGACTTGCCGGGGACGTAGGTGTAGAGCGCCATGGCCGTGCGGCCCAGCCGCTCGCCGACGGTGCGCATCGACAGGGCGGCCATGCCCTCCGCGTCGGCGACCGCGATGCCCGCGTCGACGATCGCCTCGACGGTCAGGGCCGGTTTGGGGCCCCGGGTGGTGCGGGCCCGGCCGTTGGCGTCCTTGGTGCGCCACAGCAGGGAGAGGGATCGGCGGGGGTCGCCCTGGCCCGCGAATACCACCAACTTGCCACTCCTTATGGTGTAAAGCTATTGTCCTCGATCCTTACTCTTTATGGCGTAAGGATATCAGGGGCGGGCCATGGAATCCGACGCACCGGCACCCCACGCGCACGCGTCCGGCGCGGCCCGTCCCTGATGGCGCACCGCCTTCGGTGCTACCTCGGCGCCACCCCGGGTCACTGACCCACCGACCACCCGCCCCTCGTCACCGGGAGTTCCCATGACGGCCCTGCCCGTCGCACACCTCCACGTCACCGACGTCCGACGGATCACCCCGCGCATGGCGCGCATCACCTTCACCGGGGACGGCCTCGATGCCCTCCCCACCTGGCCCGACCAGCAGCTCAAGCTCCTCTTCCCGCGGCCCGGCCAGCGCGCGCCCCGGCTCCCGGAGGCGCCCGGCGGCGACGGGATGCGCTGGTACCAGGCGTTCCTCGCGCTGCCCGAGGACGAACGGCCGGTGATGCGCAGCTACACGGTGCGCGCCCACGACCCCCAACGGGGGCGGATCACCGTCGACTTCGTGCTGCACGACCACCACGGCTCGGCCAACGAGGCCGGCCCGGCGACCCGTTGGGCGGCCACCGCGCGCGTGGGCGACACCCTCGCCCGTTACGGACCGGCCGCCGAGTACGCCCGGCCGCTGCCGCTCGACGACCCCGGCCTGATCCTGCTCGCCGGGGACGAGACCGCGCTGCCGGCCATCGGCTCGCTCGCCGAGGCGCTGCCGGCCACCGCCCGCGCGGTGGCCTGGATCGAGGTCGCGGACGGGGCCGAGGAGCAGCCCCTGTCGACCCGCGCCGACCTCGCCGTCCACTGGGTCCACCGGGACCGCGCCCCGGGCGGTGCGGACGGCGCGCTGCTCGCCGCCGTCCGCGCGGCCCGCCTCCCCGAGGAGCCGGCCTTCGCCTGGCTGGCCGGTGAGGCCGGCGCGGTCCGCGGGCTGCGCCGCCATCTGATCGCCGAGCGCGGCCTGGACGCCCGCCGGATCGACTTCACCGGCTACTGGCGCCGCCGCCTCAGCCAGGACGACGCCCCCACCGAGGAGGACCTCGCCGAGGCCCGGGAGCGGGCCGCGGCAGCTCGGGTCCAGGACAAGTCCTAGCCCAGGCGGCGGCCCTCGCCGGCCGCCGCCCGGAGAAGCACCTCGGTCAGTTCACCGGGTCGCGAGAGCATCGGATAGTGCCCGGTGTCCAGGTCGAAGTAGCCGACCTTGGGGTCGGTCAGCCGGGCGGAGCGCGGGTCGCCGGCGGCCACCAGGGCCGCCACCAGCGCGGTGCTGGTCCCGTTGGCGGTGCAGAAGATCCCGGTGCCCGGCAGGTCGAGGGCCCCGCCGGTCAGGCGGAGCGGCCGGGTCAGGGTGCCCAGCGGTTGGGGCGCCGCCAGCCGTTCCAGCCGCTCCCGGTCGGCCGGCGAGACCCCGGCGAGCGAGCCCCACAACTCCTCGTCGTCCAGCGGCGGGGGCGGCGCGAACCGTCCCCCGCCCAGCTCGACGGCGCGCCGCAACAGCCGGTCCCGCACGGCCGGGTCGGGCATCACATCGATGCCCGCGTCGCCGTCCGAGGGCATCCCGCCGTCCAGATAGACCACCGAACCGACCCGCTCGATGCGGCGGTCCGCGGCGCCCAGCAACGGGTGCAGGCCGTAGCAGTGCCCCACCAACACCGCCTCCCGGACGTCCTCGTGGTCCAGGACCTGCACGACGTCCTCGATGTGCGTCTGAAGGTCCGTGTCGGGGCCGGCCAGATGGCGTCGGTCGCCCATCCCCGTCAATGTCACCGGGTGCGCGGTGTGCCCCCGTTCCCGTAGGAGCGCGGCCACCTCCCGCCAGATCCAGCCACCGGTATACCCGCCCGACACCAGGACGAATGCGGTCATGACGCGTGCTCCTCCACAACGGTCCGCAGCGCGGCCGTCGGGAGCGGCGGCCGCGGTCCGGGCACCGTAGAAGCTCCCGCAGCGGCAGATTCAAGGGCGCAAGTGTCCGGCGTAGGCCGCGGATTCGGCGTCGCGGGCGGGCCCGCCGGTCACGCCCCGCCCGTTCAACCCGGCGGGCCCTTCGTCTACAGTTGAGGAATTCCCCTGTTCAACGGATGAACGCGATGGCCACTTGGCCTGAACGCGGAGGGCATGCGTGGGCGGTTTCGTCGAGTCGGTACGGGAACGGGTGCGCGCGGCACGGGCCGCCGTCGCCGCGGCGCGAGCCGCCGACGACCCCGACGCGCTGGCGATGGCGGAGGACGAACTCGACGACGCGCTGCGGACCGCGCACGGCGTCGGCATCGACCCGGACCGCGGCGCCGGCGGTCCCTCCCGGGGCGGAGCGGCGCAGTGAGCGGCGCGGCACCGCGCCGGGGCTCCGCGGGAGCCGGCACCACCGGAGCCGGGTGACCGCCGATGTCCGCCGCACCACGACGCAAGGGACCGCCGCCGTCGCGCGCGGTCCGCTCCCGCACCTGCATACCCACCGACACCGGGTCGGCCTGCCGGGGTCGCCACCTCGGCCGCGGCCCGCTGCGCCCGGCCCGCGGGCACGGGCGGACCTGCCCCGAGATCTCCGCCCGGCGCCGCACCTCGCCCCGTTGCGGCGTCCGCCGGGCCCGGGCCACCGCCGTCCGCCCCGGCACCCGGCTGGCGCGGCTGCCCACCACCGTCCTGGTGCCGCACCGGATCGTGGCCTACGAGGCGGCCCGCCGCAGCCTGTGGATACGGGTGCTGCTCCACATCGCGGTGACCAACCTGGTGCTGCTGTTCCTGGCACTGGTCGTCTACCTGGGGCGGCACGCCGGGACGTGATGCGGGGCTACGCCGCGGTGCCGGTTCCCGCGGCGAGGGGCCGCTCCCTGGCCCGCCACAGCCACCCCACGTCCCGCCCGAACGACCACACCAGCAGCGCCAGCGCCCCCGCCACCGCGGCCAGCGCCAGCCCCCGCGGCGCGACGCCGGCGCCCGCCGCCACCAACACCACGCCCTGAACCGCGGCCACCGCCTTGCGGGCCGTGCTCGGCGGCAGTGGCGCCCGCAGCCACGGCAGCGCCCAGGACGCCGCGACGAACAGATAGCGCAGCGCCCCGATGGCCAGCACCCACGGGCCCAACGGCACCGCGACGTAGACGCACAGCACCAGGATCAAGAACGCGTCGACCTCCATGTCGAACCGCGCGCCCAGCGCCGTCGCCGTCCCGGTGCGCCGCGCCACCTGCCCGTCCACCGCGTCCAACAGCAGCGCGACCGCGGCTAGTCCGACCAGCACCGCCACCGGGGCCCGCCGGGCGAAGGAGTCGGCGACCAGCGCGGCCACCCCGCCGACCAGGGTGGCCCGGGCCAGCGTGACGCGGTTGGCCGGCCCGAAGGACGGCAGCCAGGAACCGCGCAGCGCCCGGGTGAGCGCCGCCCAGGTGCCCGCCGCGAAGGCGGCGCCCGTCAGCCAGCCGGCCGGGCCCAGCCCGACGGCCCGGCAGAGCACCGCCAGCAGCACCAGCTGCGCGAGCGGGCCGGCCGCCCGGTCCGGGGCGAACGGCCGTGCCCCGTACCGCTGTTGTACGGCCACTGCGCCTCCCTCCACACTGTGGCGGAGCCGGTGGGCGCCGCGTATCGTGACGGCGTCGCCGGGTCCCGGCACGCGTTGTCCAGCATTCATGACGCCTCGCCGCACCGTCCAGGAGGGTTCGTTGCCGCGCGTCGCCCAGGCCCTCTGGCTCAGCGCCCCAGGTCGCGGCGAGATCAGGACGGCCCCGCTGCCGCCGCCCGGCGCCGACGAGGTGCTGGTGCGCACGCTCTACTCCGGGGTGAGCCGGGGCACCGAGAGCCTGGTCTTCCGCGGTGGCGTCCCGGAGAGCCAATACGAGGCGATGCGGGCGCCGTTCCAGGAGGGGGAGTTCCCGGCCCCCGTCAAGTACGGGTATCTGAACGTGGGCGTGGTGGAGGAGGGGCCCGCCGGGCTCCGCGGCCGCACCGTTTTCTGCCTCTCTCCGCACCAGACCCACTACGTCGTCCCGGCGGGCGCCGTCACCCCCGTCCCGGACGCGGTGCCCGCGGCGCGCGCCGTCCTCGCCGGCACCGTCGAGACCGCGGTGAACGCCGTGTGGGACGCCGCGCCGCTGCTCGGCGACCGGATCGCGGTGGTCGGCGGGGGCATGGTCGGATCGGCGGTGGCCGCCGTGCTGGCCCGATTCCCGGCCGCGCGCGTGCAGTTGGTCGACGCCGATCCGGCGCGCGCCGCCACCGCCGCGGCGTTGGGCGTCCCGTTCGCGTCGCCCGGTGCCGCCCGCGGCGACTGCGATCTCGTGGTGCACGCCAGCGCCACCGAGGAGGGCCTGACCCGCGCCCTCGAACTCCTCGCCCCGGAAGGCATGGTGATCGAGCTGAGCTGGTACGGCGACCGTCGGGTGGTCCTGCCGCTGGGGGAGTCCTTCCACTCCCGCCGGCTCACCGTCCGCAGCAGCCAGGTGGGCGCGATCGCGCCGACCCGGCGCGGCCGGCGCTCCTTCGCCGACCGGCTCGGGCTCGCCCTCGAACTGCTCGCCGACCCCGCCTTCGACGCGCTGATCACCGGCGAGTCCGCCTTCGCCGAACTGCCGTCGGTGCTCCCGCGGTTGGCCTCCGGCGCGCTCCCGGCGCTCTGCCACCGCATCCGCTACCCGGCCGCCGACGCCCCGGCGACCGACGGGCAGTGACCCGTAGGCGCACTCCCCGCCCGCGAAACCCTGGAGGAACCCCCGTGTTCAGCATCACCGTCCGCGACCATCTGATGGTGGCGCACAGCTTCCGCGGCGCCGTCTTCGGGCCCGCCCAGCGCCTGCACGGCGCCACCTATGTCGTGGACGCCGCGTTCCGCCGCCCCGAGTTGGACGGCGACAACATCGTCGTCGACATCGGCCTGGCCACCCAGGAGCTCGGCGCGGTGATCGCCGAGCTCAACTACCGCAACCTCGACGACGAACCGGCCTTCGCCGGCACCAACACCTCGACCGAGGCGCTGGCCAGGGTCATCGCCGACCGGCTCGCCGACCGGGTGCACGCCGGCAACCTCGGCCAGGGCGCCCGCGAGCTGACCGGCATCACCGTCACCCTGCACGAATCCCATATCGCCTGGGCCAGTTACGAGCGCGCGCTGTGACCCGGCGCGGGCCCGCCCGGTGATCCCGCCCGGACCGGGCGGCCCGCGGGAGGTGCACGCCGTCCTGCCCGGCGGCGTCGCCGACCCCACGACGCCCAGCGGCGGCAACGCCTACGACCTGCGGGTCTGCCGCGACCTGCCGGCCCTGGGGTGGCGCGTCCACCGCCACCTGGTGCCCGGGGCCTGGCCGCGCCCGGACGCGGCCACGAGCGCCGAACTGGCCGGCCTGCTGGCCCGGTTGCCGGACGGCGCGGTGGTGCTACTGGACGGCCTGGTGGCCTGCGGAGTGCCCGAGGTGCTTCAGCCCGCGGCGGCCCGGCTGCGGCTCGCCGTCCTGGTCCATCTGCCGCTGGCCGACGAGACCGGGCTCGACCCCGACACCGCGGCCCGGCTCGACGGCCGCGAACGGCGCGCCCTGCGCACCGTCCACGCGGTGCTCGCCACCAGCGACTGGACGGCCCGCCGGGTACGCGCCCGCCACGGTCCCGGGCTGCCACCGGTGACGGTCGCCCGGCCCGGCGTCGACCCGGCTCCGCTCGCCCGAGGGACCGACGGCGCCGGCGGGCTGCTGTGCGTGGCGTCGCTGACCCCGCGCAAGGGGCACCGCCGCCTGGTCGACGCGCTGGCCGCCATCGCCGACGCGCCGTGGACCTGCACCTTCGTCGGCGGCGGAGGTGCCCCCGAGTGCGTTGACCAACTGCGCCGACAGGTAGGCGAGTTGGGCCTGGGTGACCGGATCCGGTTCGTCGGACCGCGGACCGGTGCCGCACTGGCGGCCCATTACGCCGCCGCCGACCTGTTCGTGCTCGCCTCGCACGCCGAGCCCTACGGGATGGTGCTCACCGAGGCGTTGGCGCGCGGGGTCCCGGTGCTGGCGACGGATGTCGACGGCATACCGGAGGCCGTCGGACGGGCCCCGGACGGCACCGTGCCCGGACTGCTGGTCCCGCCCGGTGAACCGGCCGCGCTGGAGGCCGCGTTGCGCACCTGGTGCGGCGATCCGGAAGCGAGGCGGCGAATGACGGCCGCGGCGCGCGGCCGCCGTGCCATGCTGGAGAGGTGGGAGACGACGTCGCACACCCTGGCCGGAGCGCTGGAACGGCTGCGGACCGCACCGCCGGACCGCTGAGGCGCTCCGCCAACAACCCCCGGTTCTGCCCGCAGTGGCTCCAGTTGCGGGAGCGGGCGGACGATGCGGCCCGCGCGCCGGAGCTGCTCCGCCCGCTGCGCGACCACCTCGCCGCGGCCCCCGCCCCGGAACGCTTCGGCGGCACGGACGGCCTGGTGATCCGCGACCTCGGCTGCGGCACGGCCGCGATGGGCCGCTGGCTCGCGGTCCGGCTGCCCGGCCCCCAGCACTGGGTCCTCCAGGACCACGACCCGGTCCTGCTCGCCCACGCCGCACTACGGATGCCGTCAACCGCCGCCGACGGCCGGCCCGTTACGGCCGTCACCGCCTACGGCGACATCGCCGGCCTGACCGCCGCCACCCTCGCCGACACGTCCCTGGTCACCGCCTCCGCACTGCTCGACCTGCTGACCCGCGACGAGTTGGAGGCCGTCGCCGCGGCCTGCACGGGCGCCGGCTGCCCCGCGCTGCTGGTGCTCTCGGTCAACGGCCGGGTCGAACTCGCCCCGCCCGACCCGCTCGACGCCGCCGTCTGCGCCGCGTTCAACGCGCATCAGCGGCGGGCCGCGGGCGGTGGCCGGCTGCTGGGTCCCGACGCGGTCGCGGCGGCCGCCGAGGCGTTCGCCCGGCGCGGGGCGCGGGTGATCACGTGGCCCAGCCCCTGGCGGCTGGGCGGGCCGGAGAGCGCGCTGACCGAGCGCTGGCTGCGCGGGTGGGTGGCGGCCGCCCGGGAACAGCGGCCGGAGCTGGCCGCGGAGGCCGACGGGTACCTGCGACGCCGGCTGGAGTCCTGCGCGGCGGGCGAGTTGGCGGTCGCCGTGCACCACACGGATTTGTTGGCGTTGCCGATGCGCTTGGCTTAGCTTCCCACGTTGTTGGCTTTCCCGCCGTGGGGGTTGCTGTTGTTTGCGCCTTGCGGCGCGGGCTTGTTGTTCGCCTTTCCGCTGCGCGGGGCGGGGCGAGTTGTGTCCGCTGCGCGGGGCTGTTGGGTGCGGTGACGGGTCTCCGGGGGCGGTAGGCCAGACTGCTTCGCTTTACGTCTGGCCTACCGCCCCCACCGAACCCGCCCCAACCCGGGGTGGGTGGGGGGGTGGGGGGGGGGGTTGGCCTTCTTGCTCGTATTTCGCTCGGGCCTACCGCCCCCTCCGACCCGTCCCCTCCCGTGAGTGGGTGGAAAAACAGGTGAGTTGGGGCTGGCCCTTGTGGTCCGCTGACGGCCGTTGCCTGGTGGTCGAGGCCCGCCCGTCCTCTTACGGTCACCGCCCGCTGGCTGGGGCCGCCCGTCCTCTGACGGTCACCACGCAGACTCACGCGTCGTCCTCGTCCTCGTCCGCTGACGGTCACCACGCAACCCACCGGCCCGAGTTGGCCCACCAGCACGAGTTGATCCTGAGGGTCGAGTTGACCCAGCGGCCGGAGTTGACTCACCGGCCCGAGCTGGCCCAGCGGCCCGAGTTGGCCCACCGGGCGTACGTGGCAATCACCGTTTTCACCCACCCCCCACGGGAGGGGACGGGCCGGAGGGGTGGGGGTGCCAGACGTAAAGCGAAGCAGTCTGGCACCCCC
>NZ_JBHVJX010000035.1:37834-82978 GCF_042798755.1 Streptomyces sp. NPDC057743 | reverse complement strand
CCGGGGGCGGGGGGGGCGGGGGGGCCCCCCGCCCCCGGGGGGGGGGGGGGGCGGGGGGCTCCCCCCCGCCGGGGGCCCGGCGGCCCGCCGCCGTTCCGCGGGCGGACGTCGGCGCTCGCGCGGGCCGGTCGCCCGTGGTCAGTCCGTGGCGCGGTGGGTGAGGTGCCCGCCGGTGACGGTCAGGCGGACGGGGGCGGTGGCCACCTCGTCGGCGGGGGCGGTGGCCGGGTCGACGGCGAGGGCGGTCAGGTCGGCGCGGAAGCCGGGCGCGATCCGGCCGGCCGCGGCCTCCTCGCCGGCGGCGAGCGCGGCGTGCGCGGTCAGGCCCTCCAGCGCCTGAAGTCCGGTCAGCGCCTGGCCGGGGGTGACCGGCGCGACCTCGGGGTGGCCCGCGGGGCGCCGTAGCCGGGCGGTGGCCAGCACCTGGCGGGGGTCGTGGTGGGCGATCGGCCAGTCGGAGCCGAGGACCAGGGCGGCGCCGGCGTCCCGCAGGTCGCGGCAGCGCCAGGCGCGTTCGGCCCGCTCGGCACCGACCCGTCGGGACCAGGCGTCGGTGTGGTCGGCGCGGGTGTAGTGGGTGTGGGTGGGCTGCATGGAGGCGACCACTCCGAGCCGGGCGAAGCGCGGCAGTTGGGCGTCGGGAACGGTCTCGATGTGCTCGATGCGGTGGCGGTACCGGGCGCCGGGCCGGGGGTCGCCGAGCAGTTCCACGGTGTCCAGGACGTGACGGACCGCGGCGTCGCCGATGGCGTGGGTGGCGGTGCGCACCCCGGCCCGGTCGAGGTGGTGGACGGCGTGCGTGTAGGCGGCGGGGTCGGGCCAGAACGCGTCGGTGCCCTGGCCGTGGCAGTCGGGCCGCTCCAGCCAGGCGGTGCCGCCCTCGACGGTGCCGTCCATGAAGAACTTCACCCCGCCGATCCGCCAGTGCCGGCCGGCTCGGCGCTGGAGCGCGACCAGGTGGTCCAGGCCGTCGGCGTCGATGCCGGGCATGCACCAGGGGGCGAGCCGCAGCCGGACCGGGAGGGGGCCGTCCGCCTCGATGGCGGCGAGGAGTTCCGGCGCGTCCGCGTCCTCCATGTCCATGACGTGGGCGCCGGTGAGGCCGGCCGCGGCCATCTCCCGCAGCAGGCCCAGCAGTCGGGCCCGGCGGTCGGCGGCCGAGGGGCGCGGCATGGCGGGCAGCACCAGGTTCATCGCGGCGTGCTCGACGAGGTGCCCGGTGGGACGCCCCGCCTCGTCGCAGACCACGCTGGCGCGCTGGGCGAACTCCCGCGGCCCGGTGATCCCGGCGGCCTCCAGCGCCCGGCCGCTGGCCAGCGCCGAGTGGCCGTCGTAGAGGCGGAGGAAGGCGGGGGCGCCGCCGAGCGCGTCCTCGATCAGGTCGCGGTGGACGGGGCGGTCGCCGAAGGCGTTGTGGTCCAGGCCCCAGCCGGTGACCCAGCCACCCCGGGGCAATTCCCGTACCGCAGCGGCGAGTTCGGCGCGCAGCCCGGCGAGGTCGCGGACGGCGGTGAGGTCGACTCCGGTGGCCATCTCGACGCCCCACAGGGGGTGGCTGTGGCCGTCGGTGAGGCCGGGGACGAGGGTGGCGCCGGCCAGGTCGATGACCTCGGTGGCGGCGCCGCGCCAGTGCCGGGCGTCCGCCGCGTCGCCGACCGCGGCGATCCGCCCGTCCTTGAGGGCGACGGCCTCGGCCCAGGGGCGGGCCGGGTCCAGGGTGCGGACCCGGGCGCCGACGAGGACGGTGTCGGCGACGGTGAGCGGGGCGCGGGGCGGGCTGGGCGGCACGGTAACTCCTCGGTGCGGGACGACTGGTGGGGCCGGGCGGGGCCGGGCGGGGTCGGTGTCAGCCGCGGGCGGCGGCCTCCTCGGGCGGGGCGCCGGAGGCGGGCGGGGCCGGCGGTGCGGCCCGTGCGGCCCGTGCGGCCTGTTCCTCGTCTGGTTCGGCCGCGAAGCCCGCGTAGACGTCCGGGCGGGTGCGGCGGATGCGGCGGGCCAGCAGCAGGCCGGCGGCGAAGGCGGCCGGGACGGCCAGGACGAGGGCGAGGTTGGTGGTGGTGCCCGCGTTGGTCATGATGTCGATCTTGGCGATGACCAGCCACAGGGCGCCGCACATCAACACCGTGGCGAGCAGCGGCGCGACCGTGGTGCGCAGCGCCCCCTCCCGGTGCCGGACGCGCCGGAAGTACAGCGGCACGGCCACCGCGGTGAGTACCTGGAGCGCCAACAGGCCCAACATCCCCGGGGTGTTCATCCACAGCAGCAGTTGGGTGTAGGGGTCGGCGCCGGCCAGCGCGAAGCCGAGGACGAGCACGGCGGCGAGGACGCTCTGCACCGCGCCGGCGACGTACGGGGAACGGTGCCGCGGGTGGACCCGGCCGAGGGCGGCGGGCAGCACACCCTCCTGCGCCATGGCCAGGCCGTAGCGGTTGATCGCGTTGTGGAAGGCCAGTTGGGAGGCGAGGATGCTGGTCAGGATGAACAGGTGCATCAGCCCGGCGGCCCAACTGCCGACGTAGCGCGTGGTGGCGGCGAAGAAGAGGCCCGCGGGGTCCGCCACGGCGGCGCTAAGGATCCGGTCGGAGCCGTACGCCTGGATGATGATCCAGAGGGTGAAGGCGTAGAAGAGGCCGAGGAAGGCGACCGCGATATAGGTGGCGCGCGGGATGGTGCGACGGGGGTTACGCGCCTCGCGGCGGTAGATGGCGGTGGACTCGAAGCCGGTGAAGGCGGCGAAGGCGAAGGCCAACACCGCGCCGGTGCCGGGGACCAGGACCGCGTGCGGGGTGAAGGAGTCCAGCGTCAGACCGTGGGCGCCGCCGTGCAGCAGGACGCCGCCGGCGAGCAGCACGAGGATGCCGGTCTCGGCGACCAGCAGCACGCCGAGCACCTTGGCGCCGAAGTCGATGCTGCGGTACCCGAGAAACCAGATGACCACCACGCCGACGAGCGCGATCAACGGCCAGGGGACGTGCACGCCCCAGAACGCCCCAAGGGCCTCCTGGGTGGCGGTGGCGAGCAGGCCGTAGACGCCGATCTGCATGCCGTTGTAGGCGAGCAGGGCCACGGTGGCGGCGCCGAAGCCGGCCGGGCGGCCCAGGCCCCGGGTGATGAAGGCGTAGAAGCCGCCGCCGTTGCGCACGTGCCGGGCCATGGTGGTGAAGCCCACCGCGAACAGGGCAAGGGTGGCGCCGGCCAGCGCGTAGCCGACCGGGGCACCGACGCCGCCGGCGCCGAGCGCGATCGGGGAGGTACCGGCCATGACCGTGAGCGGGGCGGCGGCGGAGATGACGAAGAAGGCGATGTCGGCGACGCCGAGGGTGCCGCGGCGCAGCGTGGCGCCCTCGGCGGCGGGCGGGGGTGGCGTTGCCCCGTTGGGGGACCCGGACTCTACGGCCATGGCTCGGTTGCCCTTCTGCGACCGGACGGGGAGAGGGGGCGGCCGTGCGCGTACGGGGGTGGGAACGGCAGCGGGACCGCGGGAGAGGAAACCTAAAGCCTTTCGGTTTGTGGACCGTACCCCCCGCCGTACGATTCCGGAAGACCCCCCGACGGGGTCCTTCGCCGGGAGGGGGCACCATGGGGCGGCCGCACAAGGCCCTGCTGGACCGGGCACGGATCGGCGCGACCGCGCTCCAACTCGTCGACGAGAAGGGCGACTTCAGCGTCCCTGAGGTGGCCCGGCGGCTCGGCGTGCAGACCGCGTCGGTATACCACCACGTGGACGGCCGGGCCGGGGTGATCGAGCTGCTGCGGGAGCGGGTCACCGAGGCGATGGACCCCGACACCCTGCGCGACGCCCCCTGGGACGAGGCGCTCGCCGCCTGGGCGCGCTCCTACCGCGCCGCGTTCGCCGCCCACCCGCGGACCATCCCGATGCTGATGACCGCACCGGTCCGCGCGCCGCGGGCGCTCGCCCAGTACGACCGGGTGGCCGGGCTGCTGCTGGACGCCGGCTTCGCGCCTGAGGAGGTGCTGGCGGTGATCACCGGCCTGGACAACCTCGTACTGGGCTCGGCGCTGGACATGGCGGCGCCGGAGCGGATGTGGGAGGCCGCCGGCGCGGCCGACGCGCCACGGCTGGCCGCGGCCCAGGACGCCGCGGGGCCGGCCCGCGCCGACACCGCCTTCGAACTCACCCTCGCCGGCTACCTGGCCCACCTACGGGCGCTGCGCACCGCCGACGCGGGCACGGGCACAGGCGCGGGCACGCCCTAGCGGCTACCCCCCGTAGAACAGCTCCTCCATCACGGCGCGGGCCCGCCGGGTGGTCCGGCGGTAGTCGTCGACCATGTCCCCGACGTGGCCCTCCTCGTAGCCCAAGTAGCGGCCGACGGCGGCCAGTTCCCGGCCGTCCGCGGGGAAGGTGTCCCCGGGCCGGCCGCGCACCAGCATCACCGCGTTGCGCACCCGGGCCGCCAGCACCCACGCCTCGTCCAGCGTCCGGGCCTCGTCGGTGCCGAGCAGCCCGGCGGCGTGCGCGGCGGCCAGCGCGTCCCGGGTCCGGGTGGTGCGCAGCCCGGGCAGCTCCCAGCCGTGCCGCAGCTGCATCAACTGGACCGTCCACTCCACGTCGCTCAGGCCGCCGCGGCCCAACTTGGCGTGCGTGGTGGGGTCCGCGCCCCGGGGCAGCCGCTCGGACTCCATCCGGGCCTTGAGCCGGCGGATCTCGCGGACCGCGTCCTCGCCCAGGCCCTCGGCCGGGTAGCGCAGCGGGTCGATCAGCTCGACGAACCGCTCCCCCAGCTCCGCGTCGCCGGCCACCGGCTCGGCGCGCAGCAGCGCCTGCGCCTCCCACACCAGCGCCCAGCGCCGGTAGTACGCCGCGTACGAGGCCAGGGAGCGCACCAGCGGTCCTGACTTGCCCTCCGGTCGCAGGTCCGCGTCGATCGGCAACGGCGGGTCGGTGGAGGGGAGTTGGAGCAGCCGGCGCATCTCGTTGGCGACCGCGTGGGCGGCCTTGGCGGCATCCTGCTCATCGGCGCCCTCGCGCGGCTCGTGGACGAAGAGCACATCGGCGTCCGAGCCGTAGCTCAGCTCGTGGCCGCCGAAGCGGCCCATGCCGATCACCGTGAACCGGGTGGGCAGGGTGTCGCCCCACTGCGCGCGGACCGCGGCCCGCAGGGCGCCGGCGAGGGTGGCGGCGTTGACGTCGGAGACCGCCGAGCCGACCGCGTCGACGGCGTGGCCGTGGTCGGTTTCGGCCGGGCTGGACTCGGTGCCGAGCGCGCCGATGACGTCCGCCGCGGCGGTGCGGAACAGCTCCCGGCGGCGCACCCCGCGGGCCGCCGCCACCGCCGCCTCGGCGCCGTCCGCGCGGCCGACCGCGGCCAGCACCTCCTGCTCCAGGGCGGCCCGGCTGCGCGGTTGGAGCCCGTCGGCGGCGCCGAGCAGGGCGACCGCCTCGGGGGCGCGCAGCAGCAGGTCCGGGGCGAGCCGGCCGGCGGACAGCACCCGGGCGAGGTTCTCCGCCGCGGCCCCCTCGTCGCGCAGCAGCCGCAGGTACCAGGGGGTCTTGCCGAGCGCGTCGGAGACCTTGCGGAAGTTCAGCAGCCCGGCGTCCGGGTCGGCGGAGTCCGCGAACCAGCCCAACAGCACCGGCAGCAGCGTCCGTTGGATCGCCGCCTTGCGGGTCACCCCGGAGGCCAGCGCCTCCAGGTGCCGCAGCGCGGCGATCGGGTCGGCGTAGCCGAGCGCCTCCAGGCGGTGCCCGGCGGCCTTCGCGGACAGCCGGGCCTCGCCGACCTCCAGGTGGGCGACGGCGTCCAGCAGCGGCCGGTAGAACAGCTTCTCGTGCAGCCGGCGCACCTCGCGGGCGTGCCACTTCCACTCCCGGCGCAACGACTCCACCGGCTCGGTGCGCAGCCCCAACGACCGGGCCAGGCGCCGCAGTTCGGACTCGTCCTCGGGCATCAGATGGGTGCGGCGCAGCCGGAAGAGCTGGATCCGGTGCTCCAGCGTGCGCAGGAAGCGGTAGGCGGCGTCCAGCGCGGCGGCGTCCTGGCGGCCCACATAGCCGCCGGACGCGAGCGCCGCCAGCGCGTCCAGGGTGGTGGCGCTGCGCAGCGTCGCATCGGTGCGACCGTGCACCAACTGGAGGAGCTGGACGGCGAATTCGACGTCCCGCAGGCCCCCGGGGCCCAGCTTGAGCTCCCGGTCCACCTGGGCGACGGGGATGTTCGCCACCACCCGGCGGCGCATCTGGCGGACGTCGGCGACGAAGTTCTCCCGCTCGGCGACGTCCCACACCATCGGCGCCAGCGCGTCGACGTAGCTCTGGCCCAGCGCCAGGTCGCCGGCCATCGGGCGGGCCTTGAGCAGCGCCTGGAACTCCCAGGTCTTGGCCCACCGTTGGTAGTAGGCGAGGTGGCTGGTCAGGGTGCGCACCAGCGGGCCGTTGCGGCCCTCGGGGCGCAGGTTGGCGTCCACCGGCCAGATGGTGCCCTCGATGGTGCTGTCCGAGCACAGCCGCATCATCCGGGAGGCCAGCCGGGTCGCGGCCTGCAGCGCCCTGGCCTCCTCGGCGCCCTCCCGCGGCTCGGCGACGTAGATGACGTCCACGTCGGAGACGTAATTGAGCTCCCGGCCGCCGCACTTGCCCATGCCGATGACGGCCAGCCGGACCTGCGCGGCGTCGCCGGGCTGCTCCTCGTAGGCGATCTCCAGCGCGGCGCGGACGGTGGCGGTGGCCAGGTCGGCGAGCTCGGCGGCGGTCTCGGCGACGTCGATGGTGCCGCACACGTCGCGGGCCGCGATGCCGAGCAGGCAGCGGCGGTAGGCGACGCGCAGCGCGTCCGCCCGCGGCCGGTCGGCGCCCGGACCGTCCCAGATGCCGTCGGCCAGCGCCTGCTCGAACTCCGGGGTGGTGGGGTGCAGATCGACCGATTCGTAGGTGACCAGCGACCGCCACTCCCCCGGGTGCCTGGCCAGGTGGTCGCCGAGCGCCTCGGAGGCGCCCAGCACTCCCAACAGCCGGTCGCGCAGCGGCTTGGCGGTCGCGACGGTGGTCAGCAGCTCCTGCCGCTCCGCCGGGTCGAGCGCCTCCACCAGCCGGGCCAGGCCGCGCAGCGCCAGGTCCGGATCGCAGGTCCCGCCCAGCGCCTCCAGCAGCACCGAGTCGTCGCGTACGGGGGCGAGTTCGGGGGCGTCGAGCAGCGTCCCGGCCGCCGAGGGGTCGGTGAAACCGTGCCTCAACAGCCGGGTGAAGGTGCTGCTCCGCCGTCCCTGCGGAGCGGGTAGTGCCATGGCGCGGCCTCTCGACGGCGGGTCGGCGCGGACCCGAGGGGTGGTCCGGCCTCAGAGCACCGGCAGCATCTTCCGCAGCTCGAAGGCGGTGACCTCCGAACGGTACTCCTCCCACTCCTGCTTCTTGTTGCGCAGGAAGAAGTCGAAGACGTGCTCTCCCAGGGTCTCGGCCACCAGCTCGCTGCGCTCCATCAACTCGATGGCCTCACCGAGGTTCTGCGGCAGCGGCTCGATGCCCATCGCCCGGCGCTCGGAATCGGACAGCGCCCACACGTCGTCGTCGGCGCCGGCCGGGAGTTCGTAGCCCTCCTCGATGCCCTTGAGGCCGGCCGCGAGCAACACCGCGTACGCCAGGTACGGGTTGGCGCCGGAGTCGACGGAGCGGACCTCGACGCGGGTGGAGCCCATCTTGCCGGGCTTGTACATCGGCACGCGGATCAGCGCGGAGCGGTTGTTGTGGCCCCAGCAGATGTAGGAGGGGGCCTCGCCGCCGGCGCCCGCGGTGCGGTTGGCGCCGCCCCAGATGCGCTTGTAGGAGTTGACCCACTGGTTGGTGACGGCGGAGATCTCGGCGGCGTGCCGGAGCAGGCCGGCGATGAACGAGCGGCCCACCTTGGAGAGTTGGTACTCGGCGCCGGACTCGTGGAAGGCGTTGCGGTCGCCCTCGAAGAGCGAGAGGTGGGTGTGCATGCCCGAACCCGGGTATTCCGAGAAGGGCTTGGGCATGAAGGTGGCCTGCACGCCCTGCTCCAGCGCGACCTGCTTCATCACCAGCCGGAAGGTCATGATGTTGTCGGCGGTGGAGAGCGCGTCGGCGTAGCGCAGGTCGATCTCCTGCTGGCCGGGGGCGCCCTCGTGGTGGCTGAACTCCACCGAGATGCCCATCGATTCCAGCATGGTGATGGCCTGCCGGCGGAAGTCCATCCCGACGTTTTGCGGGGTGTGGTCGAAGTAGCCGGAGGAGTCGCCGGGGATCGGCCGGGAGCCGTCCACCGGCTTGTCCTTGAGCAGGAAGAACTCGATCTCGGGGTGGGTGTAGAAGGTGAAGCCGAGGTCGGAGGTCTTGGCCAGGATGCGCTTGAGGACGAACCGCGGGTCGGCGTACGAGGGCGAGCCGTCGGGCATCAGGATGTCGCAGAACATCCGGGCGGTGCCGGGGGCCTCGGCGCGCCAGGGCAGGATCTGGAAGGTGCCCGGGTCCGGCTTGGCGATCATGTCGGACTCGTAGACCCGGGCGAAGCCCTCGATCGCCGAGCCGTCGAAGCCGATGCCCTCGTCGAATGCCTGCTCCAGCTCGGCCGGGGCCACCGCGACGGATTTCAAGAAGCCCAGGACGTCGGTGAACCACAGCCGGACGAAGCGGATATCGCGCTCTTCCAGGGTCCGGAGCACAAACTCCTGCTGCTTGTCCATGGTTCACCAATCCTTGCAGGTCATTCGGCCTGTCCACGCGGGGATCATCGCGTCGTGGCCCACCAGTATCACGTCAGGGGGTTACCGTCACATTACGCACCCTTGGCCTGAATCAGAACCGTTCTCCGTCCGCTCGCGCCAGGCATCTTCCCCGCGCGGGGCCGGCTCTGCGCGGCCCACGGCCACATTCCGGGCGGCTTGAGCCAGTCTTGGAGCCGGCGTGGGGGGCCGTTGACCGGGTATTGAGCGGCCCGTTCCTTGCCCTTCCGGCAGTTCTTCCGGCGGTTGTCCCGGCAGTTGTCCCGGGCGGCGGGGCGCGGGCCGTCAGCGCTCCGGGGTCGCCGGGTCGGCGGCGAGGTCCAGTACGGCGCGGGCGATGGTCTCCGGGGCGTCGGCCATCATCAGGTGGCCGGCCGGGGCGGCGACCGTGCAGCGGCCGCCCAACAGCTCGGCGAGCGCCCGCTGGCGGGCCAACCACCGCTGGTCGCGGGCGCCGTCCCCGCCGTCGTGGGCCGCGAGGACGGCAACGGGGACGGCGGGCAGCGGGTGGTCCGTGCGCAGCGCGGCGAGGTCGGCGGCCTGGTAGGGGTAGCTGGCGTTCTCCAGGACGCAGGCGCGCACGACCCGGCTGGTGCGGTAGCCCGCGGCCTCCCACGGGTGCGGCGGGTGGCTGCCGACGGTGGTGGCGTGCCCGATCAGCCGCCGGGTGGCGGGCCCGAGGGCGCGCGGCATCCCGGCGGCCGACAGCGCCCGGGCCAGCGCGCCGGCCCACGCCGTCCGCACGGCGCGCGGCAGTCGGGGCCGCGGGTCCTCCTCGACGCTGCCGTCGACGAGGACGAGCCCGGCGCAGCGGTCCGGGTGCAGCCGGGCGAACGCCTCGGCGTGGAAGCCCGCCAGCGAGTGGCCGACGACGGTGGCCGGCCCCCGGTGGCCGAGCGCGTCCAGCACCCCGACGATCCGGTCCGCCTCGCCGGCCAGGTCGGGCGGCCCACCGGCCGGGGCGCTCAGGCCCAGGCCGGGCCGGTCGAAGCGGACGACGGTGCGGTGCGGGACGAGCAGCGCGGCGACCGCGTCCCAGTCGAACCAGGCCATGCCGAGGCCGCCGCTGAGCACGACGACGGGGCCGCGGCCCTCGCTCAGCACATGCAGCGGCACCCCGTCGACGCGCACCATCCGGCCGGGGGCGGGGCGGAGTTGTGCAAAACGGTTCACGGGGCTGGGTCTCCTTGCGGCGGGTCCGCAGGGCGCGGCGTCGGTACGGGCTCGGGGTCGGGCTCGGCCCGGGGCCCGGGGCGGGCCAGGCAGCCGGCGAGCACGGCGAGGTAGACGGCGACCAGCAGCACCTGGAGGCGCTGGCCGACGCCGAGCGCCCAGGTGTCCCGGCCCGCGGTGAGGACGGCGATCTCGGCCATCGTCCAGGCGGTGGCGGCGAGTTCGGCCAGCACCAGCGCCGGGCCGAGGCGGGCGAGCGCGGGCCACTGGCCGTACCGGCGGGCGGCGACGGTGAGCAGGATCAGCGCGGCGAGCGCGCCCAGCATGGCCAGGGTGGAGCTGACCGCGTGCGCGGTGTGGGTGGCCGGGACCAGTCCGGCGGTCTCCCGGGCGGCGCAGACCGGGTCGCTGGTGGGCGGGCAGCTCAGCGGCAGCCGGGAGTCCAGCGCGGTGGCGGCGCCGAACAGGGCCAGCGCGCCCAGGCCGGCACTGGTCCAGGGCCGCCGCCGGGTCGTGGCGAGCGCGAGCAGCGCCCCGAGGAGCACCAGCAGCCCGGCGACCAGGTCGGTGGCCCGGAACAGACCGCCCAGCGGCTGGTCCGCGGCGGCCAGTTCGCTCACGTACGCCCGCACCGGGTCCAGACCGGTGGCGATCACCAGCTCCCACACCCAGGCGGTGTAGGCGAGCGCGCCGAGGAACAGCACGGCGGCGGCCGCCGTACGGGCACCGGGGGCGGGGCGGGTCGGGCGCACGGACATCCTGGTGTTCGGGTGGAAACCGACGGCACGTCCGGAATGCCGGGTTCGCCGGGGACGGGGGAAGGCCAAGAATAGGCGGGCGGTCCACGGGGCGCGGCGGGAGCGGCGCGGTGGGCCACCTCCGGGGGCGGGCCCCCGGAGACCCAGGATGCGTCGTGAAGGTCTCCGGCCGTCGAGAGGTGCGCGATGCGTGATCACCGCAGGGCCACCGCCCGGTCCGGTCGCCCACCGCGCGGCCGGTGGCCGATATCCCCGCCGCGCCGACGACGCCCCGCCTGACCGCCGGGCCTCCCCGAGGGCCCCTCGACGGTCCCCGCCCGCCCCGTTCGACCGGGACGCACCGGGCCGCGGGCCCCCTCCCCGTCACGCGCCGGCGTCCGCGGCCGCTCCCGGTCTTCCCGCCCCGTCCCCGACAACGCCACGAGGTGCACACCCCATGGATTCCCTTCGTACGCACTCCCGCCGGGCCCTGCTCGGCGCGGGCATCGCGGTCGCCGGCGGCGGCCTACTGGCCGCCTCCGCCCCCGGCGTCGCCGACTCCGCGACCGGTCCGAACGGCCGGCCCGACGACGGCCGTTCCGGCCGGGGCGGCTATGTCGACCCGCACGGCCCGGAGGTCGCCGACGCCGAAGACCGGCGCACCTCCGGCCCGGTGCGGCGGCTGCACGTCGAGGCCCGGGAGACCCGGGTCGACCTCGGCGGCCGGACCGTGCACACCTGGGCGTACGGCGACGGGGTACCGGGCGAGGAGCTCCGGCTCACCGCGGGCGAGACCCTCGCGGTGACCCTGCTCAACCGGCTGCCGCAGTCGACCACGCTGCACTGGCACGGGCTGCCGCTGCGCAACGACATGGACGGCGTCCCCGACGTCACCCAGCGCCCGGTCAAGCCCGGCGCCTCCTTCCACTACCGCTTCAAGGTCACCGACCCGGGCACCTACTGGATGCATCCGCACCTCGGCGTCCAACAGGACCACGGCCTCTACGCCCCGCTGATCGTCGACGACCCCAAGGAGCCGATGGCGTACGACAAGGAGTGGGTCGTCGTGCTCGACGACTGGCTCGACGGGGTGGACGGCAGCGACCCGGACACCGTCCTCAACGAGCTGAACCACGGCCGGGGTCTGATGCACGGCGACGCGGACGACATGCACGGGCACGGCCGCGACGCGGGCCACAAGCACCGGCGCAAGCACGGGCACCGGCGCGACGACGACCGCCGCGACGACCACGACCGGGACGACCGCGACGACCAGGGTGCGGAGCGCGGGCACGAGGGGCGCGACGGCGGGCGGGCGGACGAGGGCGGCCTGAGCACGAACATCGGCGGGCCGGACGTCGACCCGGACGTCGACCCGGACGACATGGACCTGGGCCGGCTGGGTCTGGACGCGGGCGCCGAGCGGCTGTTCACGGAGCGGGCCACCCGCGGGGCGCGCCGCGGGGACGGCCCCCGAGACGGCGGCCGCGGCCCGTCCCGGATCCTGCACGGCGCCCACAGCAGACTGCTGCGCAGCATGCCCGGCAACGTGGACTACCCGTACCACCTCATCAACGGGCGGACCCACCACGACCCGGAGACCTTCCGCGCCCGGCCCGGCGACCGGATCCGGATCCGGTTCATCAACGCCGGCGGCGACACCGCGTACCGGGTGGCGCTGGGCGGCCACCACATGACCGTGACGCACACCGACGGCAACCCGGTGGAGCACGCCCGGACCGACGCGCTGCTGATCGGCATGGCCGAGCGCTACGACGTGGTGGTCACCGTCAGGTCCGGGGTCTTCCCGTTGGTCGCGCTCGCCGAGGGCAAGCGGCGGTCGGCGCTGGCCGTGCTGCGCACCGCCGAGGGGCGGGCCCCCGAGGCGTCGGCCCGGCCGAAGGCGTTGGACGGGCGGCTGATGACGGCGGACCGGCTCCGGGCGCACGAGAGCGTGCGGGCCCGCTCCCGGCGGCCGGACCGCATCATCAGCCTGAAGCTCACCGGCAACATGCGCAGCTTCGACTGGGCGATCAACGGGCGGCCGTACACCCCGTCGCAGCGCTACGGGGTGCGGGAGGGCGAGCGGGTGCGCCTGGTGTTCCGCAACCGCACCAGCATGTTCCACCCGATGCATCTGCACGGGCACAGCTTCCACCTGCCAAACGGCGGGCCGCGCAAGGACACCACGCTGGTGTACCCGGGCGAGCGCCTGGCCGTGGACTTCGACGCGGACAACCCCGGGCTGTGGATGCTGCACTGCCACAACATCTACCACTCGGAGTCCGGGATGATGACGGTCCTCGGCTACCGGCGGAAGTGACCTCCGGGACCCGGTTCCCGGTCTCGACCGCGGCCCCCTGTGACGTCGTCGCAGGGGGCCGCGGCATGGCGTCACACCCCCATTGCGTCAGAAAGACGATTAGACTGGCGGGGTGCCTCAACTTCGTCTCGCCCTCAATCAGATCGATTCCTGTGTCGGCGACATCGCCCGGAACGCCGAGACGATCGTGCACTGGACCCGGCACGCCGCCGGCCA
This sequence comes from Streptomyces sp. NPDC057743, assembly GCF_042798755.1. Lineage (NCBI taxonomy): Bacteria > Bacillati > Actinomycetota > Actinomycetes > Kitasatosporales > Streptomycetaceae > Streptomyces > Streptomyces sp. NPDC057743. The sequence goes on along the minus strand of NZ_JBHVJX010000035.1, from coordinate 69,832 downwards.
GGGCGCGCACCTCGTCGCCTTCCCCGAGATGGCGCTGACCGGCTACCCCGTCGAGGACCTCGCGCTGCGCGCGTCGTTCGTCGAGGCCAGCCGGGCCGCGCTGACCGAACTCGCCGGCCGGCTGGCCGCCGAGGGGCTGGGCGACGTCCCGGTCGTCGTCGGCTACCTCGACCGCTGCCCGCAGGCGTTGCCCCGCTACGGCCGGCCGGCCGGCGCCCCGCAGAACGCGGCGGCGGTGCTGCACGGCGGCGAGGTCGCGCTCTCCTTCGCCAAGCACCACCTGCCCAACTACGGCGTCTTCGACGAGTTCCGCTACTTCGTCCCCGGCGACACCCTGCCGGTGATCCGGGTCCACGGCGTCGATGTGGCGCTGGCCATCTGCGAGGACCTGTGGCAGGAGGGCGGGCGGGTGCCGGCCGCGCGCAGCGCCGGCGCCGGGCTGCTGCTGTCCGTCAACGCCTCGCCGTACGAGCGGAACAAGGACGACGCCCGGCTGGAGTTGGTCCGCAAGCGGGCCCAGGAGGCCGGCTGCACCACCGCGTACCTGGCGATGATGGGGGGCCAGGACGAGTTGGTCTTCGACGGCGACTCGATCGTCGTCGACCGGGACGGCGGGGTGATCGCGCGGGCCCCGCAGTTCGCCGAGGGGTGCGTGCTGCTCGATCTGGAGCTGCCCGCCGCGGCGCCCGAGCCGCCGTCCGGGGTGCTGGACGACGGGCTGCGGGTGGACCATGTGGTGCTCTCCACCGAGCAGTTGGCGCCGTACCCGCCGCAGACGGTGGGCCAGATCGCCGAGCGGCTCGACGATCTGGAGGAGGTCTACACCGCGCTGGTGGTGGGGCTGCGCGCCTACGTCGCCAAGAACGGCTTCGGCAGCGTACTGGTCGGGCTGTCCGGCGGGGTCGACTCCGCGCTGGTGGCCGCGCTGGCCTGCGACGCGCTGGGCGCCGAGCGGGTGCACGCGGTGGCGATGCCCTCGCGCTACTCCTCCGAGCATTCCCTGGGCGACGCCGCCGAGTTGGCCCGCCGTACGGGGCTGCACTTCCGCACGGTGCCGATCGGGCCGATGTTCGACGCCTACCTGGGGGCGCTGGGGCTGACCGGGCTCGCCGAGGAGAACCTCCAGTCGCGGCTGCGCGGCACGATCCTGATGGGGATCTCCAACCAGGAGGGGCATCTGGTCCTCGCGCCGGGCAACAAGTCCGAGCTGGCGTGCGGCTATTCGACGCTCTACGGCGACTCGGTCGGCGGCTACGGCCCGATCAAGGACGTCTACAAGACCGTCATCTACGAGCTGGCGCACTGGCGCAACCGGGCCGCCGCCGAGCGCGGCCAGACCCCGCCGATCCCGGAGCACACGCTCAGCAAGCCGCCCAGCGCCGAGCTGCGGCCCGGCCAGGTCGACACCGACTCACTGCCGGACTATCCGGTGCTGGACCGGATCCTGGAGCTGTACGTCGACCGCGACCTGGGCCGGGCCCAGATCGTCGCGCAGGGCTTCGACGCGGCGCTGGTGACCCGGGTGCTGCAGCTGGTGGACCGCGCCGAGTACAAGCGCCGGCAGTACCCGCCCGGCACCAAGATCTCCGCCAAGGGCTTCGGCAAGGACCGGCGGCTGCCGATCACGAACCACTGGCGAGAGGGGGCGTGACGGCCTCGGCCGCCTCCCCCGCCGAAGCCGCCGGCCCCGGCTCGCCCTCGCCGCCGCGCGCCACGATCTTGGTGGTCTCGGGGGCGCCGCGGTCCAGCAGGCCGGCGACCAGCGCCACCACCAGGCCGGCGGCGGCCAGCACCGCGCCGGCCAGGGTGGGCGAGGTCCAGCCCCAGCCCGCCGAGAGGACCAGGCCGCCGATCCAGGCACCGCCGGCGTTGGCGAGGTTGAACGCCGACTGGTTGGAGGCGGCGGCCAAAGTCGGCGCGTGCTGGGCCTTGTTCATCACCAGCATCTGCAGCGGCGTGGTGGTCAGGAAGCCGACCGCGCCGATGAGGACGACGCTGACCAGCGCCGCCCACTTCACCGTCGCGACGAAGTGGAAGGCGGTCAGGACGACGGCGAGCGCCCCGAGTGCGGCGTAGAGGGTGGGGCGCAGCGCCCGGTCGGTGAGCGGCCCGGCGGCCAGCGCGCCCAGCGTCATGCCGATGCCGAACAGCGCCAGGACCACCGGGACGGTGCCGGCGGCGAAGCCGGTGACCTCGGTCATCATCGACGCCAGGTAGCTGTAGACGGCGAAGACGCCGGCGAAGCCGAAGACGGTGGTGAGCAGGCCGAGCAGCACCTGGCGGTTGCCGAGCGCGCGCAGCTCGCCGCCGAGGCCGGTGTGCGCCTCGACGGGCAGCGGCGGGACCAGCCGGGCCAGGGAGGCCATCGCGACCAGGCCGATAACGGCCACGACGAGGAAGGTGGCGCGCCAGCCGAGGTGCTGGCCGAGCAGGGTGGCGGCGGGCACGCCGACGATGTTGGCGATGGTCAGGCCGAGGAACATGGTCGCCACCGCGCGGGCCCGGCGGCCCTCGTGCACCATCCGGGCGGCGACCACCGCGCCGACGCCGAAGAACGCGCCGTGCGGCAGCCCGGCCAGCAGCCGGCCGGCGACCAGCAGGCCGAAGGTGGGGGCGAGGGCGGAGGCGAGGTTGCCGACCGTGAAGACCGCCATCAGCGCCACCAGCATCCGCTTGCGGGGCACGCGGGAGCCGAGGGCGGTCAGGAGCGGGGCGCCGATGACGACGCCGAGGGCGTAGGCGGAGACGAGGTAGCCGGCGGTGGGCACGGAGGTGCCCAGATCGTGCGCGACGTCGGGCAGCAGGCCCATCATCACGAACTCCGTGGTGCCGATACCGAAGGCCGAGATCGCGAGCGCGAGCAGAGCCAAGGGCATGGAGAACCTTTCGGGGTTGGGGGGAGGTGCGCGGTGCACCCGCGCGGACGTTCTGCGCCGAACGCCTAAGTTCGAGTACGGAACAAAGTGTTCCAGGCCCAGTATTCCGACGCGAAAACGGCATGTGAAAAGCCCGCGTCGGCCAGACGCCCCGGGGGCCGTCCGACCGGCGCGGGCCTTGGCGCCCGGCCGCGCTTCCTCAGACCTTCAGGGTCGCCGCCACCGGCCGGTGGTCGCTGCCGGTCGCCGGCAGCACCCACGCCTTGACCGGGTCGATGCCCTTCACCAGGATCTGGTCGATCCGGGCCATCGGGAAGTCGGTCGGCCAACTGAAGCCGAAGCCGTCGCCCGCCGCGCCCTGGGCGGAGCGGAGCTGGGAGGTCAGCGGGGCCAGTGAGCGGTCGTTCATGGTGCCGTTGAGGTCGCCGAGGAGCATCACCTGGCGGACCGGGTCGGCGGCGATCGCCTCGCCGAGCGCCCGGGCGCTGCCGTCCCGCTGGTTCGCGGTGAAGCCCTTGTCGACGTGGACCCGCACGGACGGCATGTGCGCGACGTAGACGGCGATCTGGCGGCCGTCGGCGGCGGTGACGGTGGCGCGCAGCGCCCGGACCCAACCGATCTTGATGTCCACCGGGCGGGTATCGGCCAGCGGCCGCTTGCTCCACAGGCCGACGGTGCCCTGCACCGTGTGGTACGGGTACGCCGCGGCCAGGCCCGCGCGGTAGGTGGGCAGGGCCTTGCCGGTCAGCTCCTCCAGGGCCACCACGTCCGCGCCGGAGGCCACGATGGAGCGGGCGGTGCCGGCCGGGTCGGGGTTACCGGCGTCGACGTTGTGGGTGAGCACGGTGAGGTTGCCGCCGGTCCCGGACTTGTCGGTGATCTGCCCGCCGAAGAGCGCGCACCATGCGACGGCCGGCAGCACCAGCGCCACCAGCGCCGTCGCCGAGCGGCGCAACAGCGCGCAGAGCAGCAGCAGCGGGACGCCGAGCCCCAGCCACGGCAGGAAGGTCTCCAGCAAACTGCCCAGATTTCCCACGGTGTTGGGGATCCGGGCGTGCAACACCATCGCCAGCCCGAGGGCCACCGCGAGCACCGCCAGGACGATGCCGCGGCGCCACATCCCCTCTCTGCGCCACCAGTTGCGCAGGCGCCCCGGCCGGGAGCCGGCCCGCTCGGACCCCTGGCCCTGTCCCGGTTGCGTCACGTACGCCTGCGCCATTGTGCTGTCCTCACTGCCTTGCCGCCCTGCTCCGGTGCGCCTCACCTGTGATCATCGACCCTAGGTGATGGCGGTGAAACGCTCTCTTAGATCCGCGTGCCGCCGGATCCGCCTCGACGTTCCGCAAGGGATGACGGGCCGCCCGACGCCCGGGGTTCCGGATTGACGCTTCGTGACGGCGGCTGTGACAGAACGGGCATGGTCCCATCACACGACCCCCCGCCGACGGTCATCCGGCCTTCGCGTCCGGCAGCGCGGGACGGGGCCGCACGCCCTCCAGCACCGTGTCGACGACGTCCTCGGCGAACCCCTCGGGCAGCTCCCGCCACTCGCGCAGCAGGGCGCGGGCCAGCATCGGGCCGACGAAGAGGTCGGCGAGGGTCTCCAGGTCCTGGTCGGTGCGGATCTCTCCGGTGGCCGTCCCGCGCCGCAGCACCCCTATGAGCGCCTCGTGCCGGGCCCTGACCACCGTTTCGTGGTACTGCGTCCACAGCTCGGGCTGCGCCTGGACGTGGCTGACGACCGTGCGCAGCACCGCGGAACTGCGCTTGGCCAGGCCGCGGTGGCGCCAGAACTCCAGCAGCACCACCAGGTCCTCGCGGACCGAGCGGCCCAGCAGCGGCGGGCCGGGCGCGTCCAGCGACCGCATCACGTCGAGCAGCAGCGCGCTCTTGCCGGGCCAGCGGCGGTAGAGCGTGGCCTTGCCCACGCCGGCCTCGCGGGCGATCCGCTCCATGGACAGCTCCCCTATCGGGACGCCGTCCTCGATGAGGCGGAGCACCGCCTCGACGATGGCGGAGTCGGCGGCGGCGCTGCGCGGGCGGCCCCGGCGCGCGGGGGTGGGCGCCCCCGCGCGCGCCCCGCGCGCCGACCTGCCGTCTTCCGCCGCCGTCATCGCGCTGCGCCCGCCTTCCGTCCGTCCCGCGGCTCCGCCGGATGCGTTGCCGGGGCCATTTTGCCTGGCAGGAACGCCGCGACCACCAGGGCCCCGACCACCGAGACGAGCGCCGAGCCCAGCGCGGTGACGTGCATGGCGTGCAGGAAGGCGTCGTCGGCCCGGGCGGTCAGCGGGCGGGCGAGCGCCGGCTCCAGTCGGGCGGCGAGGCCGAGGGTGGCCTCGATGGACTCGCCGGCCGCGTCCCGCACCGGTCCTGGCAGGCCGGGCAGCCCGTCGAGGGTGCCCTGGATGCCGGTGCGGTAGCTGGTGGACAGCAGCGAGCCCAGGACGGCGACGCCGAGGGTGCCGCCGACCTGCCGGAAGATGTTGTTCAGCGCCGAGCCGGAGCCGGCCTTCTCGCGCGGCAGCGACTGCATGATCGTCACGGTGACCGGCGGCATGATGTGCGCCATCCCCGTGCCCTGGAAGAAGAACAGGGCCTCCAGGACCCAGATCGGGGTGGTCTTGCCCAGCAGCATCATCGCGGCCATGGTGACGGCCACCACCAGCATGCCGACGGTGCACACCGCGCGGGCGCCGAACCGGTCCACCGCGAGCCGGGCCCGCGGCGCGAAGATCAACTGCGCGGCGGCCAGCGGCAGGATCAACAGCCCCGATCCCAACGGGCTGTAGCCACGCACGCTCTGCACGTAGAAGACGATGAAGAACGTCACGCCCATGAGCGCGAAGAAGACCAGCGCGATGGCGGTGACGGCGGCCGAGAAGGCCGGCCTGCGGAAGTAGCCGATGTCGATGGACGGGTGGTCGCTGCGCTTTTGGTGGACGACGAAGCCGGCCAGCACCAGCAGGCCGGACAGGACCGTGGCCAGCACCACCGGGTCGGTGAAGTCGGCGAGTTGGCCGCCCTTGATGATCCCGTAGACCAGCAGGACCAGGCCGACCACGGAGAGCAGCACGCCGAGCGGGTCCAGCCGTCCGGGGGCGGGGTCCTTGGAGTCGGGCACCAGGATCACCATCGTGCCCAGGGCGAACAGCACGATCGGGACGTTGATCAGGAAGACCGAGCCCCACCAGTAGTGGTCGAGCAGCAGCCCGCCGGCGATCGGGCCGACGGCGATGGCCAGCCCGACGCCGCCGGCCCACACGCCGATCGCCCGCGGCTGCTCCTCCCGTTCGAAGACGTTCATCAAGATGGCGAGGGTGGCGGGCATGACGAAGGCGCCGCCGAGGCCCATCAGAGCGCGGAAGGCGATGAGTTGGGCGGGCGAGTCGGAGACCGCGGCCAGCACCGAGCCGGTTCCGAAGACCGCCAGGCCGAAGAGGAGCACCTTCTTCCGGCCGAGGCGGTCGCCGAGCAGGCCGGAGGTGAACAGCAGGCCGGCGAAGACCAGCGTGTAGGAGTTGATCGCCCACTCCAACTCGCTCTGGGTGGCGCCGAGGCCGTGCGGGGCCGGGGTCGCGATGGTCTTCATCGCGACGTTGAGGATCGAGTTGTCCAGCACCACGATCAGCAGACTGAGCATCAGGACGGAGAGGATCACCCAGCGCCGCCGGTGGATGTGCTCGGGGATGCGGGGGGCCGCGGGAGCGCCGGGTGCGTCGGGTGGCGTCGATGAGGTGGCCATGGCGCCACCATACGCCGCTTCCGATACGGAACCGTTCCGTATTGACAGGGGCGCCGGGAGGTGCCACCGGTTCGCGGGAACACCCCCGACCTGCGGGGGGCCGGCCGCTGCGGCCGCCCCCTTTTACTCCCCGGGCGGGCCGTGCCAGCATGGACGGGAGTCCGGAGACACCGTCAGGGTGCTTCGAGATGAGGAAACAGGAGCCGTCACCATGACGCAGCTTTCGCCTGCCCGGAAACCGGCCACGGGGGCACCCCAGGAGCCCGTCGCCACGACCGGCAAGGACAATCCCAAGTCCCTCTACGGGGGCACCCGTTCGCGGCGGATCACCGTCCGCGACATCGCCGCCGCCAAGGAGCGCGGCGAGAAGTGGCCGATGCTCACCGCCTACGACGCGATGACCGCCTCGGTCTTCGACGACGCCGGCATCCCGGTGCTGCTCGTCGGCGACTCGATGGGCAACTGCCACCTCGGCTACGAGTCCACCGTGCCGGTCACGCTGGACGAGATCACCGTGCTGTCCGCCGCGGTGGTCCGCGGCACCACCCGCGCCCTGGTCGTCGCCGACCTGCCGTTCGGCTCGTATCAGGAGGGCCCGGTCCAGGCGCTGCGCAGCGCCACCCGGCTGGTCAAGGAGGCCGGGGTGGGCGCCGTCAAGCTGGAGGGCGGGGAGCGCTCCGCGCACCAGGTGGAGCTGCTGGTCTCGTCCGGCATCCCGGTCATGGCGCACGTCGGGCTGACCCCGCAGTCGGTGCACGCCTTCGGCGGCTACCCGGTCCAGGGCCGCGGCGAGGAGGCCGCCCAGCAACTGCTGCGGGACGCCAAGGCGGTGCAGGACGCCGGGGCGTTCGCGGTGGTGCTGGAGGCGGTGCCGGCCGAGCTGGCCGCCGAGGTGACCCGCTCGCTGCACGTCCCCACCGTCGGCATCGGCGCCGGTGTCGAGTGCGACGCCCAGGTGCTGGTGTGGACGGACATGGCCGGCTTCACCGCGGGCCGGGTGCCGAAGTTCGTCAAGCAGTACCTGAACCTGCGCGAGCTGCTGGGCGGCGCGGCCAAGGAGTTCGCCGAGGACGTGGTGGGCGGCGCGTTCCCCGCCGCTGAGCACACCTTCCGCTAGGGCGCTTCTGATGGATCTCCGTGGAGGAAGGAGCGGCGTCTGGTGCGTGCGATCGCAAGGCGCCGGGATGGCTTCATAGCCGAGCTATGGGGGGCATTGCGGCAACGCCGCGAGCGTGCGTGCCAGACGCCGCGACGCCACGGAGATCCGTCAGAAGCGCCCTAGGACCTAGGTCCTAGGGAACCGGCCGACAGGCCGCCGGACGCCGGTTATCCACAGGCTGTCGGCGGCCTGTCGGTGCGTTGTCGGTGGTCCCTGGCACCGTTGGGGACATGACGCGACAGACGAAGACCACCAGGGGCGGAAACGCCGTCGAGGTGCGCGGTCTGGTCAAGCACTTCGGCGAGGTGAAGGCCGTCGACGGGGTGGACCTGGACGTGCGGGAGGGCACCGTGCTCGGTGTGCTCGGCCCGAACGGCGCCGGCAAGACCACCCTCGTACGCTGCCTGTCCACCCTCCTGGTGCCGGACGCCGGCCGCGCCGTGGTGGCCGGCTGCGACGTGGTGCGCCAACCCCGCGCACTGCGCCGCCGGATCGGCCTGACCGGACAGTACGCCTCGGTCGACGAGAAGCTCTCCGGTTTCGAGAACCTCTACATGATCGGCCGCCTGCTCGACCTGGGCCGCAAGGACGCCCGCGCCCGCGCCGACGAGATGCTTCAGCGGTTCTCGCTGACCGAGGCCGCCAAGCGACCGGCCGGGAAGTACTCCGGCGGCATGCGGCGCCGGCTCGACCTGGCCGCCTCGATGATCGGCCGCCCCTCGGTGCTCTACTTGGACGAGCCGACCACCGGCCTGGACCCGCGCACCCGCAACGAGGTGTGGCAGGAGGTCCAGCGGATGGTCCGCGAGGGCGCCACCGTCCTGCTGACCACCCAGTACATGGAGGAGGCCGAGCAACTCGCCCACGAGCTCGCGGTGATCGACCGCGGCCGGGTGATCGCCGAGGGCCAGGTCGAGGAGCTGAAGGCCAAGGTCGGCGGGCGGACGCTACAGATCCGGCCGGCCGACACCGGCGAACTGGACGCGATGGCGGGCGCGTTGGCCCAGGCCGGCCTGGACGGCGTCGGCGGGGCCACCGCCGACCACGCCGAGGGCGTGGTCAACGTGCCGATCCTCAGCGACGAGCAGCTGACCGCGGTGATCGGGGTGCTCGGCGCCCACGGCTTCGCGCTGGCCGGCATCAGCACCCATCTACCCAGCCTGGACGAGGTGTTCCTGGCCCTCACCGGCCAGAAGAGCAGCGGGACCGACGAAGCGGGCGGCCCCCAGCCGTCCGACGAGCACGAGCAGTACGCGGAGGTGGGGGCATGAGCACCGCCACGATCACGACGGGCGCCGCCCGACCCACCACCGACGAGGGCCGGATCGGCGTGCGCAGCAATCTGCGGCACATCGGCGCGCTGGCCCGGCGCAACCTCGTGCAGATCAAGCACGACCCGGAGACGCTCTTCGACGCGCTGCTGATGCCGGTCATCTTCATCCTGCTGTTCGTCTACGTCTTCGGCGGCGCCATAGCCGGCAAGGGCAACCAGCACGAGTACGTGCAGTACTTGGTGCCCGGCATGATGGCGATGATGGGCATGAACATCGCCATGGCGGTGGGCTCCGGCGTCAACGAGGACTTCCGCAAGGGCGTGATGGACCGCTTCCGGACGATGCCCATCGCCCGGTCCTCGGTCCTGATAGCCAAGATCGTCGTCGAGGTCGGCCGGATGCTGCTGGCCACCGCGATCCTGCTGGGCATGGGCTTCGCCCTGGGCCTGGAAATACGCGGCTCGGCACTGGAGTTCGTGGCCGCGATCGCGCTGTCCACGCTCTTCGGCGCCGCCCTGATGTGGATCTTCATCCTGCTGGGGCTGAGCGTGAAGACCCCGCAGGCGGTGCAGGGCCTGGCGATGCTGGTGCTGATGCCGCTCCAGTTCGGCTCGTCGATCTTCGCGCCGACGCAGTCGATGCCCGGCTGGCTGGAGGGCTTCACCAAGGTCAACCCGCTGTCCAACCTCGCCGACGCGGCCCGTGCGCTGATCAACGGCCACGGCGCGGTGGCCCACCCGGCGCTGATCACGCTCGGCTGGGCGGTCGCCATCACCGCCGTGACCATGCCGCTGGCCGTGCGGAAGTTCCGCACCAAGACCTGACGCAGCCGCCCGCGGGGGCCTCCCGCGGGCGGTCAAGGCCCGCCCGGCTCGCGTCAGATGAGGGCGGTGGCCTCGTCCAGCGAGAGTCCGCCGCCCTCGGCCAGCGCCGCCGCGTACGCCGCGTCGCCGAGCAGCGCGCGGGCGGCCGCCTCGGTGCGGGCGCGCTCGTCCCTAACGATCCGCGGCACCATGTGCGACCGGGCCCGCCCCGCCTCGTAGGCGCCGACCAGCCGGGCCGCGTCCCGCGCCGCGTCCGCGCCGCGCACCGCCAACAGCGCCCGGGCGCCGGTCAACAGCTGCACCAGCGGCAGGTCCGGCGCCACGATCTGCGCCAGCGGGTCCCGGGTCAGCTCGATCGCCCTGCGCACCCTGACCAGCAGGTCAGGGCCGTGCTGCCCCTCGTCCACGTCCAGCGAGACCAGCGAGCCCTCCAGCACCCCCCGGAAGATGTCCGGGCCGTGCGAGGCGAACGCGTCCCGCACCAGCAGGAGTTCGCGGCGGGCCTCCTTGGTGCGCCCGGCCACCTGCAACCACATGGCCAGCGTCATGCGGGTGAACGGCACCGCGTCCCGGCCGCCGTGCCGGTCCTCCGCCTCGGCCAGCACCTCCCGCAGCAACCGCTCGCCCTCCTCAGGCCGGCCGTCCTCGATCATCACCGCGCCCAACCGGGCCCGCAGCACCAGGGTTTGACCGTGCGCGCCCAGGTCCTCGGCGTGCACCATCGCGGCCCGGTAGTCGCGCGCCGCGGCGTCGAAGTCGCCGCGCTTCTCGGCGCTCTCGCCGCGCCCCGCCAGCGCCTCCGCCGCGCCCCAGGCGTCGCCGATCCCCAGGAAGATCCGCAGCGCCTCGTCGGCGTCCTGCACCGCCTGGTCGAGGCCGCCGGCATGGTCGTTGAGCACCTTCGAGCGCATCTGCAGGACGTAGGCCAACTCCCAGTCGTAGCCGTGGCCGCGGCACGCCTCGACGGCGACGTCGACCAGTTCGGCCAGCTCCTCCCAGCGGCCGGCGATCAGCACCGCGTAGTACCACATCACCCCGGGCACCTTGCAGGTCTGCGGCATCCCGCCGCGGTAAGCGGCGATGATCCCGGACAGCTCCTCCTGCATGTCCGGGTGGCGCAGCGCCTCCAGATCGCTGTCCCTGGTGGACAGCGCCACCAGCCGGACCTGGCGGCGGGCCTCCACCAGCAGTTCGGGGGGCATCGGCGGGGGCGCGTCGATGGGCTGCACATACAGGTCGGGGGCGGGTTCGACGGGCGCGACGAAGGGGTTGGGGCCCAGCTCGCCGGCGGCCACGGACCAGGTGCGGGCGTCGCCCCGGTGGTCACGGAGCGACCAGAACCACTGGAGGGAGAGCACCAGGCACAGCGCCTCCTGCTCGTCGCCGGCGGCGATGGCGCGGCGCAGCGCGGTGCGCAGGTTGTCGTGCTCCAGCTCCAGCCGGTCGATCGCGCCGCGCTGCTGCGGGCCGCGCAGCAACGGGTCGAGGGTGCGGGCCAGTTCGCGGTGGGCGACCAGGTGGCGGCGCTCCACGGCGGCCCGTTCGCCGGCCTCGTCCAACCGCTCGCCGGCGTACTCGGCCACCGTCTCCAGCAGCCGGTAGCGCATCTGCCCGGTGCCGTCGCCGCCCCCCGGGGCGGCGACCACCAGCGACTTGTCGATCAGCGAGCCGAGCAGCCCGGCGACCTCGTGGGCGGCGACGCCGTCGCCCGCGCAGACCTCCTCGGCGGCGGCCAGTTCGCAGCCGCCGGCGAAGACCGACAGCCGCCGCAGCACCGCCCGTTCGGGCTCGTCGGTGAGGTCCCAGGACCAGTCCACCACCGCGCGCAGGGTCTGTTGGCGCGGCAGCAGGGTGCGGCTCCCGGTGGTGAGCAGCCGGAAGCGGTCGTCGAGCCGGTCCGCGATCTGGCGGGGCGTCATCATCCGGAGCCGGGCGGCGGCCAGTTCGATCGCCAGCGGCAGTCCGTCCAGCCGGCGGCAGATCTCCGTGCAGGCCGCCGCGGTCTTAGCGTCGGCCGCCACGTCGAAGCCGGGGCGGGCGGCGGCCCCGCGGTCGGCCAGCAGCCGCAGCGCCACCGGGTCGGGCAGCGGCTCCACCGGCCGCACCACCTCGCCCGGTACGGCCAGCGGCTCCCGGCTGGTGGCCAGCACGGTCACGCCCGGGCAGGCGGTCAGCAGCCGCTCGACGAGCTCCGCGGCGGCGTCGATGACGTGCTCGCAGTTGTCCAGCACCAGCAACATCCGGCGGCCCGCGCAGTGTTCGGCGAGCCGGGCGTGCGGGTCCGTCGCGTCGGAGGCGTGCCGCAGCCCGTCGGCGGTGGTGCCGAGGACCACCGTCTCGCGGGCGCCGAGCGCGGTCAGCACCGCCTCCGGCACCGTCCGCGGATCGTCCACCGGCGCCAGCTCGGCCAGCCAGACGCCGTGCGGCCAGGCGTCCGGCAGCGCGGCCGCGGCGGTCTCGGCGCCCTCCTGGGAGAGCCGGGTCTTGCCGGCGCCGCCCGGGCCCAGCAGCGTCACCAGCCGGTGCGCGGCCAGGTCGCCGCGGAGCGCGGCCAGGTCCTGCTCCCGGCCGACGAAGGAGGTGAGACGGGCCCGGAGGTTGCCGGTCAGGGGGGTGGCGGGGGGCTGCAGCGCGGGTGCGGCGGGGGATGGCGACGCGGGCGCGGCCGGGGGCGGCGGGGCGGGGGCCAAGGGCGCCGCGGCGAGGTCGGGTTGCAGCAGTTCGGCGTGGAGGGCGCGCAGTTGGGGGCCGGGGTCGGCGCCCAGGCGGTCGGCGAGGCCGGTGCGTATCTCCTCGTAGGCGGCGAGCGCCTCGGCCGAGCGGCCGGCGTCCCGCAGCGCGCGCAGCCGCAGCACCTGGAGCGGCTCGTCCAGCGGGCGGTCCTGGCAGAGCGCGGTCAGCGCCGGCAGCGCCGCGGCGGCCCGGCCCAGGTCCAGATCGGCGGCGAGCCGGAGCCGCTGGGCGTCCAGCCGGCGGCTCTCGGCGCGGGCCGTCTCCCTCGCCGCGTCGGGCAGGTCCACCAGGGCCGGGCCGCGCCAGAGGCCCAGGCCCTCGTCCAGCAGGGCGGCCGCCCGGGCCGGGTCGCCGGCGTCCAGCGCCCGGCCTCCTTCCGTCGTCAGCCGCTCGAAGCGGTGCAGGTCCACCGCGTCCGGCTCGGCGGACAGCAGATAGCCGCCGTCGACGGAGGCGATCGCGGACCGGCCCAGGGCCCGGCGCAGCCGGCCGACCAGCGCCTGAAGAGCGCCGGAGGCGTCGGCCGGCGGATCCGCGCCCCAGACGTCGGCGATCAGGGCGTCCGCGGGCAGCGCCCGGCCGGGGCGCAGCGCGAGCGCGGCGAGCAGCGCGCGCAGCCGGGCGCCGCCGAGGACGACGGGAATACCGTCGGCCCGGCCGGCCTGGGTGGTGCCGAGAATTCCGTAGCGCACCGGGACATTGTCGCCCGCCGCCGGAACTCCCCGCGTACCGAGCCGCGTTTTGCGGGCACGGGACGCCCGCACCGGCCCGCCCCCGCGGCGACCGAGCGCCACGGCCCGTGCACCGACGGCCGCACCGCGGATACGGTCGGGGACGGCCCGCCCGGCCCCCCGGCCGGATCCCGCCCCCGAACGACCCTGGAGCCCCGCACCGATGACCACCGCCGTCCCGCGCGCCGAACGCCGCGTCCACCCGGTCTTCCTCGCGCTCGTCGCCGTCCTCGCGGTCTCCGGATGGGCGGTGTGGAGCGGCACGCTCGCGGCCAACACCGGCTTCGCGGTCTTCCTGTTCGTGGTCGCCGGCTGGGTGGTGTCGCTCTGCCTGCACGAGTACGCGCACGCCCGCACCGCGCTGCACGGCGGCGACCTCACGGTCGGCGCGAAGGGCTATCTCACCCTCAACCCGCTGGTCTACTCGCACGCGCTGCTGAGCATCGTGCTGCCGGTGCTCTTCGTGATCATGGGCGGGATCGGGCTGCCGGGCGGCGCGGTCTTCATCGAGCGCGGCCGGATCAGGGGCCGCTGGCGGCACAGCCTGATCTCGGCCGCAGGACCGCTGACCAACGTGCTCTTCGCGGTCGTGATCAGCGCGCCGTTCTGGCTGGGCGCCCTGGACGGCGTCCCGGACCCGTTCCGCTACGCGCTGGCGTTCCTGGCGCTGCTCCAGGTGACCGCGGCGATCCTGAACTTCCTGCCGGTGCCCGGGCTGGACGGCTACGGCGTGCTCGAACCGTGGCTGCCTCGGGGGCTGCGGCGCCAGGTCGAGCCGTTCGCGCCGTTCGGGATGCTGGTGGTCTTCGGGCTGCTGTGGGTGCCGGAGGTCAACCAGGTCTTCTTCGAGCTGGTGCACACCGTCCTGCGCGGGCTGGGCGTGCCGGCCTGGGACACCTACTGGGGCCAGGAGTTCTTCCGCTTCTGGCAGGGCGAGCCGCAGGTGCCGCAGGTCGGTGGTGTGGCGTGAGGGCCCCGGCCGGTCAGCCGGACGCCTGGGCCTGACGGGCCCGGGCCAGCTTCGCCTTGCGCAGGTAGAACCACGCCATGTTGCTGGAGACGCCGGCCATCAGCACCCACACGATGCCCACGAAGCTGCCCCGGACGAAGGACACCACCGCCGCGGCGGCGGCGAGCAGGCACACGGCGAGGGAGAGCAGCGCGAGGCGCCGGTCCGGTCCGGGCGGGGGCAGCGAGGGCATGGGGGCGACTCCTGTCGGTCGTACGGTCGGCACCAGTGTCCCAAATGCCCCGCGGCGCTCGCGTCGCGCCCTCCCCGCCCGCACCGGCGGGGAGGGCGACGGACGGCTCAGACGTCGGTGACCCGCAGGCCGGCGTGCGCCTTGTAGCGGCGGTTGACCGAGATCAGGTTGGCGACCAGCGACTCGACCTGGTGGGCGCCTCGCAGCCGGCCGGCGAAGACGCCGCGCATCCCCGGGATGCGGCCGGCCAGCGCCTGCACCAGGTCGGTGTCGGCCCGGCGCTCGCCCAGCACCATCACGTCGGTGTCGATCTCCGCGATCTTGGGGTCCTGGAGCAGCACCGCGGAGAGGTGGTGGAACGCGGCGGTGACCCTGGACTCCGGCAGCAGCGCGGCGGCCTGCTCGGCGGCGCTGCCCTCCTGCGGCTTCAGCGCGTAGGCGCCCTTCTTGTCGAAGCCGAGCGGGTTGACGCAGTCGATCACCAGCTTGCCGGCCAGCTCCTCGCGGAGCGCCTCCAACGTCTTGGCGTGGCCCTCCCAGGGCACCGCGACGATCACCACGTCGCTGCGCCGCGCGCAGTCGGCGTTGGCGGCACCCTCCACGCCCAGGCCGCCCAACAGGGGCTCCGCGGCGGCCGCTTGGGCGCGCTCGGCGGCCCGGGAACCGATGATCACCTTGTGGCCGGCCCGGGCGAACCGGTAGGCCAGACCGCGGCCCTGGTCGCCGGTGCCGCCGAGGACACCGATCACCAGACCGGAGACGTCGGGCAGGTCCCAGGGGTCGCGGGCGGCCGGCTTCGCGGCGTCGGACGAACCGGCGGACGGGGTCGCGGGCGGAGTCGCAGCAGCGTCAGAAGTAGTCATGACAGCGATACTGTCACGCCGCGGTCCGGCCCCCGTGGCGCGGTCACGCCTTGACGCTCCCCTCGGTCAACCCCGTACGCCAGTACCGCTGGAGGACCGTCATCAGGACCATCAGCGGCAGCACCGACAACAGCGCGCCGCCGACCGTGTACTGGTAGAGCACCGGCTGCCGGTCCGCGTAGCCGATCCAGGTGGTCAGCCCCAGTTGGACCGGGTAGAGGTCGGAGTCGGAGAGCATCACCAGCGGCAGGAAGTAGTTGTTCCAGATGTGCACGAACTGGAAAAGGAAGACGGTGACCAGCGCCGGCCCCATCAGCCGCAGCCCCAGCCCGGCGAAGATCCGGCCCTCGCCCGCCCCGTCGATCCGGGCCGCCTCCACCAGCGCGTCGGGCACCGCGGCGGCCGCGTAGATCCGGCACAGGTACACCCCGAACGGGCTGACCACACTGGGGAGCAGCACCGCCCCGTAGGTGTTGGCCAGCCCCAGCGCGCTGAAGAGGAAGTACAGCGGCAGCGCCAGCGCGGTGCTCGGGATCAGCACCCCGGCCAGCACCAGCCCGAAGACCGTCTCCCGGCCCCGGAACGGGAACTTGGCCAGCGCATAGCCCGCCGCGGCCGACAGCAGGGTGGCGCCCAGCGCGCCGATCCCCGCGTACAGCAGGGAGTTGGCGAACCAGCGGAGGTAGACGCCGTGGTCGTAGGCGAGGACGTCGGTGAGGTACCGGACCGGCCGTGGGTGGGCGGAGAACCAGAAGCCGAAGGTACCGAAGAGGTCGGCGCTGCTCTTGGTGGCCGAGACGACCAACCAGTAGACGGGCGCCAGGAAGTAGAGGGCGGCGACGGCCAACAGGGAGGCGGTGATGATCCGGTGCCGGACCCCTGCCACCTGGGTACTCATCGGCGCTCCCTTCCGCGCCCGCCGACCAGCCGCAGGAAGCCGAACGACGCCGCGCACGCCACCAGCGCCAGCAACACCGCCTCGGCCGCCGCCCGGTGCGCGTTGCCGCCGACGAACGCCTCGCTGTAGGCGTGCAGGTTGGGGGTGTAGCCGGAGTCGATGGCGGAGGTCAGCGGGCGCAGCACCATCGGCTCGGCGAACAGCTGCAGGGTGCCGATGATGCTGAAGACCCCGGTGAGCACCAACGCCGGCCGGATCAGCGGGAGTTTGACGTACCGAGCCACCTGCCAGCCGCCCGCGCCGTCGATCCGCGCCGCCTCGTACAGCTCGCCGGGGACGGACTTGAGCTGGGCGATCAGCACCAGCATGGTGTAGCCGGTGAACTGCCAGGTGACGATGTTGGCCAGCGACCACAGCACGCTGCCCCGGGAGAGGAAGTCGACGTCCCAGCCCACCGCTTGGGCGATCCGCACCAACGGGCTCAGGCCCGGGACGTAGAGGAAGCCCCACAGGATCGAGGCGATCACCCCCGGCACTCCGTAGGGCAGGAAGAACGCGCCGCGGAAGAAGGCCACCCAACGGGCCGCGGCACTGTCCAGGAGGAGCGCCAGGGCGGTGGCCAGCGCCGTCATCACCGGGATCTGCACGGCGCCGAAGAGCAGCACCCGGCCGAAGCCGGCCAGGAACCGGTCGTCGGCCAGCGCGCGGCCGTAGTTGGCGAGGCCGGCGAACACCTCGTGCTGCTGCCCCAGTCCCAGCGGGCCGGTGTGCACGGTGCGCCGCAGGCTGGTCCACACCGCGTAGCAGACCGGGGCGAGGTAGCACAGCGCGAAGAGGGCGAGGAAGGGCAGCACGAGGCCGGCCGCGGCCCGCGCGCCGTGCCCGCGGCGCCCGCTCATCCGCCGGCCTCCGCCTTCAGCCCCTTGTCCCGCAGGTCGGCCACGGTCCGCCGCTGCACCTTCGCCAGCGCCGAACGGAACGAACTGCCGTCCGCGAGCGCGTCGGTGAGGGCGTCCCCGAGGTCCTGGAAGAGCGCGTCCACGTCCGGCCCCCACTGCCAGCTGGTGTCCACATGCGCGCCCGCGTCGGCGAAGACCGCGCCGTACGGCTGGCCGCCGAAGAAGTCCCGGTCGGCGTCGAGGGCGGCCCGGCGGTAGCCGGAGGTGACGCTGGGGAAGCCGTAACCGCCCTTGAGGAGCAGGGTGATCGACTCCGGGTCGGTGTTCAGCCAGAGGGCGAAGTCCAGGGCGTCCCTCGGGTAGCGGGCGGCGGCGAAGACGGCGGTGGTGGAGCCGCCCCAGTTGGCGGACGCCCGCTCGCCGGGGCGCCACTGGGGCAGCGGGGTGGCCCGCCAACGCCCCTTGGTGCCGGGCGCGTTGCCGGCCAACAGGGCGTCGCCCCAACTGGCGCCCACCCAGGCCGAGATGGCGCCGGTCTGAAGGTCCCGGTACCAGGCGTCCCGGCGGTCCGGGATGGTCTTGACCAGCCCGCGGCGGACCAGCGCCTCCCAGAAGTCGGCGACCCTCCGGGTGGGTTCGTCGTCGAGGTGCACGATCCAGGTGTCGCCCCGGGTGGCGAACCACTTGGCGCCGGCCTGCCAGGCCAGGCCGGCGAAGCGGTTCCCGTTGGTCGGCGCGAAGGTCTCGATCCAGGCGCCGTGCCGCCGGACCGCCTCGGCGGCCGCCGCGTACTCGGCCCACGTCCGCGGCACCCGCACGCCCCACCGGTCGAAGAGGTCCTGCCGGACGAAGAGCCCCATCGGGCCGCTGGCCTGCGGAATGGCGTAGATGCCCGGGCCGAAGACGGACTGCCGCCACTGCCAGGCGAGGAACGCCCCACGGTGGCGGGCGGCGCCCAGGGGGGCGAGGTCGCGCAGCCCGTTGTCCAACAGGAAGCTGGGGATCACCGGGAACTCGATCTGGCCCAGGTCGGGCGGGTTGCCGGCCTTGATGGCTGCGTGCATCTTCGCGTACTGCTCGCCGTTGACCGCGGACACCTTCTCGACCCTGACCTGGACCTCGGGGTGGCGGCGGTTCCACAGGTCCACGGGCCGGTCGATGCCCGGCACCCAGCTCCAGAAGGTGAGGGTGATCCGCTGCCCCTTCCGACGCACGCGGGGCGCGCCCGCGCCGCCGGCATCGCAGCCGGCGAGCGCGAACCCGGCCGCGGCGGCCCCGCCCAGGACCGTGCGACGGCGGACCGCGCCGCGCGGGGCGCCCGCGCCGGTCACGCCAGCCCGTCCAGGGGGATGCGGCGGAAGGTGAGGGTCTCGTAGGCGCTGAAGTCACCCGTCTCGTGCAGGAGTCCGACGGTGTCCCAGTCGAGCCGGACGAGGTCGCCGTAGCCCGCGGGACGCCCGTCGACGGTGTGCACCGGCCGCCAGGTCACCCCGCCGTCCCGGCTGGCGCGCACGGTCATCAGGGCGCGCGCTTCGGGGTGCGCGGGCCCGGAGAAGAGCAGGGCGCCGCGGTCGTCGAGGTGCAGGGCGCTGCCCTGGACCCGCGGCCCGACGAGCCCCGCCTGCGGCCGGAAGGGGGCGGCCAGGCGCTCCCCGCCGTCCGTCGAGACCGCATCCAGGCGGCGCCAGGCGGCGCTCGCGGCGTTGCGGGCGTTGAGGTAGACGGTGCCGTCGGGGAGTTCGGCGGCGGTGGTCTCGTTGGGCGCGGCGGTCGCGGCCGCCCCGAGGCCGGCGGACCCGATCCGCCAGGTGGCGCCGTCGTCGTCGCTGAGCAGCAGGTGTCCGCCCTCGTAGCGGGGCTCGGTGCCGGTGTCCCCGGGGGCGGTGGGCGCCACGGAGTGGTTGGCGGGGACCACGAGTCGCCCGGCGTGCCGGCCGTGGCGCAACCGGAGGGCGTGCCCCGGCCCGGTGGCGTACCACCGCCACCCGGGCAGCTTGGCCCTGGCCGTGATCTCTCGCGGCGGGCTCCAGTTCACACCGTCGTCGTCGCTGTGCTGGAGCCAGACCCGGCGGCCGTCGGCGGGCCGGACCAGACCGCGGCGGATCCGGTCCTCGGTGGCGTCGGCGGCGGCCCGGACGTGGACCAGGAGCACCCGGCCGCCGGCGAGGACGACGGGTGCGGGGTTGCCGGCCGTGGCGGTGCCGTTGCGAGCGACGCGGCGCAGCGGGCCCCAGGTGCGGCCGCCGTCGGTGGAGCGCTTGAGCACGAGGTCGATGTGGCCCGCGTCGGCGGCCGAGTCGACCCGCCCCTCGGCGAACGCCAGCACCGCCCCGGAGCGCGCCCGCACCACGGCCGGGATGCGGAAGCTGGCATAGCCCTCGGTCCCGGCCCGGTACGGCACGGAGCTGGCAGACGTCACGGGTCACCCCCTGCACGGGCCGGACGTAGGATGTCCCTTGTCCTGCGGACCATAAAGAGCGCCCAACTACCCGTCAAGGCACGGCACATGACGCGTTTCCGTGTCGGCAACGACACCACCGACGCGGGATGAAATCCCGGTGAACGGGACGATCCCGGCAGAGCGGAACCCCCGGACACCCGCCCCGGAATGGACCACCCAGGGGCGCGCCCCTAGGCAGCCCTAGGCGCCCCTAGGGGGCCAACCGACGCCGGATACCGTCGAAGTGCCGGTGCATCGCCGCCACCGCCCGCTCGCCGTCCCCGGCCTCCAACGCGTCCACGATGTCCGCATGTTGACGGTAGGTCACCTCCGGGTCCGGCCGGCCGTCGGCGAGGTCCTCCCGCACCCGGCGCAGCGCCGCCCAGAACGCGTCCAGCACCTCGCTCAACAGGTGGTTGCCGAGCGACCGGTACAGCGCGAGGTGGAACGCCCGGTCGGTGTCGCTCAACACCTCGCCGTCGCGCGCCTCCACCGCCATCCGCTCCACCAACGCCCTGAGCCCCGCGAGGTCCCGCTCCGGCAGCCCGCGCGCCACCGTGCCGATCAGCCCCGCCTCCAGCGCCTCCCGGACCTCCATCAACTCGTAGAGGCTGGGCTCTCCCTGAAGGTGCCGGACCGCGGCCCTAAAGGCCACGCCCTCCACGAACGGCTCCAGGGTGAGCGCACCCACGTAGGTGCCGAAGCCGTGCCGGATCTCCACGATCCGCATCGCCTGGAGCGCCTTGAGCGCCTCCCGCACCGAGTTGCGGCTGACGTCGAGCATGGCGACCAGGCCGGCCTCGGTGGGCAACGGATCGCCCGGCATCAGCCCGTGGTCCAGGATCAACTGCTTGATCCGCGCCTGGACGTCCTCGGACATCGTCGCTCGCGCCATCCCCATCGCCCCTCTTCCGTCTCCCACGCCTCATGTGCCGCGCGCCGCCGCCCCGTTCGGCCCGCACCGGGGCCGGAATCCTTGACCGGGCACCCGCGCGCACGCCTATTGTGGCCGCGGCACGAGACATCCCAGGTCTGATGTCCCAGCTCAGCCGCCCTTGGAGCCCCCATGGCACTGTCCGCCCCGCTGCACGGCGTCATCCCCCCGGTGTGCACCCCGCTCGACCCGCACGGCGAGGTCGACACCGCCTCCCTCACCCGCCTGGTCTGCCACCTCCTCGACGCCGGCGTCCACGGCCTGTTCGCCCTCGGCTCCACCGGCGAGACGGCCTACCTGACCAACCATCAACGGGCCACCGCCCTGGAGACGGTGGTCACCGCGGCCGCCGGCCGGGTACCGGTCCTCGCCGGGGTCATCGACACCACCACCGCCCGCGTCCTGGAGCACGCCCGCACCGCCGCCGCGCTCGGCGCCGACGCCCTGGTCGCCACCGCCCCCTTCTACACCCGCACCCATCCCCGCGAGACCGCCGCCCACTACCGGCACCTGCGCGCCGTCACCGGCCTGCCCCTGATCGCCTACGACATCCCCGCGGCCGTGCACAGCAAGCTGACCCCGGCCCTGGTCCGCGAACTGGCCGAGGACGGCACCCTCGTCGGCCTCAAGGACTCCAGCGGCGACGACGGCACCCTGCGCCGGCTCCTGGTCGCGCTCGGCGGCCGCACCGCCCGCGCCACCGGCCCCGCCCCCGCCTTCACCGTCCTCACCGGCTCCGAACTCACCGCGGACGCCGCCCTGTTGGCCGGCGCGGACGGCATCGTCCCCGGCCTCGGCAACGTCGACCCGGCCGGCTACGTCCGGCTCTACGACGCCGCCCGCGCCGGCGACTGGACCCGGGCCGCCGCCGAACAGGAGCGCCTGGTCGCCCTCTTCGACCTCACCGACACCGGCCCGGAGGCCGACATGGGCCGCAGCTCCTCCGCCCTCGGCGGCTTCAAGGCCGCCCTCCATCTGCTCGGCGTGATCGCCCACCCCCGCACCGCCGCCCCACAGATCCCACTGAGCGCCGCCTCGATCACGCAGGTGGGACGTCGGCTGACGGAGGCCGGGCTGCGCCCCGACGCCTGACGAGCCACCGCCGCACCCCGCCCCGCCGCCCGAACGAGTGACACCCCGCCCCCAGGGCTCCCAACGGGCCCGCCCGTGCGGCAGCATGCCGCGCCATGGATGCCGTACGCGTCGCCCTGCTGCGCGAGGTCCTCGCCGGGACCGAGTGGATCGCCACCACCCGCCGCTTCGCCGGTTCGCTGCGCAGCGCCCTCGCCCCGCACGGCGGCGGCCTGCTGCTGGTCGGCAGCGCCGGCTACGAGCCCTGGCACCTGGCCGCCCACCTCGACGACGAGGCCGCCTGGTCGGGCCTGCCGGAGCTGTCGCCGACGCTGGTCCGCCACCGGGTCCCCGCCGGGGCGCCCCCGCACCTCGCGGTCGGCCCGGGACGGCTGGCGGCCGCCGGGCGCGGCGCGACGCTGCTGGTGGTGACGCCGGAACGACCGGACGCCGGCCTGCTGGAGCGGGTGCACGACGCCCGCCGCAACGGCGCCACCGTGCTCGCCCTGGACTCCGGCGACCGCGACCTGCACACCCTGGCCCACGACGCCCTGACCGCCGCCCCACCCCCACCGGGGACCGACCCCCGCCTCACCCCGGAGGTGAACCCGACCCTCGACCCTGATCTCCCCCTGAACCTGCCCCCGGACCCGGCCCCCCTCCTCGACCTCGACACCGTCCAACACCTGGTCAGCGCCGCCGCCGGCGAGAACAGCCGGCCCGCCCCGCGCCACCACCGCCGGTTCCGCGACCGCCTCGCCCGGCTCGCCGAGGGCCTGGCCGCCCCGCCGCCCCCGCGCTGGTGACCCCGGCCGACCCGGCGCCTACGCGTCGTCCCCGTCGCCGCCTTGGCCGCCCTTCCCCCTGTCGTGCCACTTGGGGTCGGTCTCCCACTCCAGGTTCCGCTCCCGGGCGGTCTCCATGGCGTGCGCCGCCTCCTCGCGCGTGCCGTACGGGCCGAACCGGTCGGCGGCGCGGCACTGCGGGCCCTCCTCGACCGCCTGGTGCTTGAGGCAGTAGAACCACTCGCCCGGCTTGCCCACCGTCCGCCTCTTGAACAGCGCCATTGCCGCCTCCTGTGTGTGGCTCCCGTGCCCCCATCCTGCCCGACGGCCCGCGGATACACTCGCTGGCATGTCTGGCCAGTCGCTTCTTGTCCCCGGGGAGATCTCCCCGCCCCGCCACGTCCCCGCCTCGATCCGGCGCCCCGAATACGTCGGCAAGCCAGCGCCGACCCCGTACACCGGGCCGGAGGTGCAGGACACCGACACCATCGAGCGGATGCGGATCGCCGGCCGGATCGCCGCCCAGGCGATGGCGGAGGCCGCCAAGCTCATCGCGCCCGGCGTGACCACCGACGAACTCGACCGGGTCGCCCACGAGTTCATGTGCGATCACGGCGCCTACCCCTCCACGCTCGGCTACCGCGGCTTCCCCAAGTCCCTGTGCTCCTCGGTCAACGAGGTCATCTGCCACGGCATCCCCGACTCGACCGTCCTGAAGGACGGCGACATCGTCAACCTCGACGTGACCGCCTACATCAACGGCGTGCACGGCGACAACAACGCCACGTACCTGTGCGGCGACGTCGACGAGGAGTCGCGGCTGCTGGTGGAGCGCACCGAGGAGGCGCTCAACCGCGCGATCAAGGCCGTCAAGCCGGGCCGCCAGATCAACATCATCGGCCGGGTCATCGAGTCCTACGCCAAGCGCTTCGGCTACGGGGTCGTCCGCGACTTCACCGGCCACGGCATCAACTCCTCCTTCCACTCCGGCCTGATCGTTCCGCACTACGACAGCCCGCACCACACCACCGACATCAAGCCCGGCATGACCTTCACCATCGAGCCGATGCTGACGCTGGGCACCTACGAGTACGACATGTGGGAGGACGGCTGGACCGTGGTCACCAAGGACCGCAAGCGGACGGCGCAGTTCGAGCACACGCTGGTGGTCACGGAGACCGGGGCGGAGATCCTCACGCTGCCGTGACGGCGCTTACGCCGGTCTGATCCGGACAGGAGTAGCGTTTTTACCGACAGGTTGTCGGGAACAGGTTGACCAGGGCCCGCCCCGCGTAGTGAGGTAACCCTAAGCTGACGCCGGCGCGCACGCATCAGCCTGTTCCCGCCCGTCCGCGCACTCCCGGCCCCCGGAGGCCCACCTTGGAAGCGTCCAGCCCGTCCCCGTCCGCCGACACCCCGTCCTTCTCGACGGCCATCCGCACGGCGTCGCACGAGCAGCACACCGAGGCCGAGGGCTCCTCGTTCATGAGCCACCTCCTGGGCGGCGAACTGGGCGTCGCCGCCTACCGCCGCTACACCGAGCAGCTCTGGTTCGTCTACCGCGCGCTGGAGGACGTCCCCCCCGGCCCTCGCCACCGACCCGGTCGCGGGCCCCTTCCTCCGCCCCGAACTCGCCCGCACCGCCGAGCTGGAGCGCGACCTCGCCCACCTCGGCGGCCCCCAGTGGCGCACCACCCTGGAGCCCCTCCCCGCCACCGCCGCCTACGCGGACCGCATCGCCACCTGCGCCCGCGAGTGGCCGGCCGGCTACGTCGCCCACCACTACACCCGCTACCTCGGCGACCTCTCCGGCGGCCAGATCATCCGCGGCACCGCCGAGAAGACCTGGGGCTTCGCCCGCAAGGGAGACGGCGTCCGCTTCTACGTCTTCGAAGGCATCGGCAACCCGGCCGCCTTCAAGCGCACCTACCGCGAACTCCTCGACGCCCTCCCCGTCGACGACCTCGAAAAGCACCGCGTCATCGACGAGTGCAAGCGCGCCTTCACCCTCAACACCGCCCTCTTCCACGACCTGGGCAAGGAATTCCCCCGCACCGCCTGATCCCCCGCCCCATCGCCCCGGCCCGCGTCTAACGCGCCACCGGCCCCGCGGCCCGCACCCGCCCGCCGATCTCCACCGCCCCGTCGCCGCACGGCCGGGCGTGAATCCACGAGCCCGCCCCCTGACGGACGCTCAGGGGGCGGCCCAACTGGTGCGCCAGCAGCAGCGCGGCGACCCCCGTCGCCTCGTCCTCGACGATCCCGTCACCGCGCCGCGGAAACCCCCGCGCCCGCACCGTCCCCGCCGCCTCGTCCTCCCAGGCCCAGGCGTAGAGCCAGCCCTCCCCCGCCGGCGGCGCGGGCAACGCGTCCACCTCGGCGACCGAGCCGTACCGCTCGGTGCGGCGCCCGGGCACCCAACTGGCCCGGCCCCGCACCCAGGTGAGGTCGCCGTCGTACCGCACCCCCACCTCCCCCGCCGACGGCCGCAACGCCCGCACCGGCCGCCCCGCTTCCCGCAACAGCCAGGCGACGCCGACGAGCGGATGCCCGGCGAAGGGCAGCCGCACGCTGGGCGTGTGGATATCCACGTCGACGACGCCCAGGTCCCCCCGCCTCTCCGGGCCGCCGCCCCGCGCGGCGGCGGCCGCATCGAGGAACACCGTCTCGCTGTACCCGAGTTCGGCAGCGAGGGCGGCGCGCTCGGCCTGCCCCGGGAGAGCGGCCCCCGCCCGCATCACCGCGAGCGCGTTCCCGCCCCGCCCGTCCGCCCCACAGAACACCCACAGCAGATCCACACCGGCGCCACCACCCCCGCGACTGCCCCGACTCCCACTGCCGCGGCCTCCCCCTTCGCCGCTTCCCACGACTCCCGCGCTCCGCCCGCTCCGCTCGTTCATCCACACATTGTCGGCCGCGCGGTGACCAGTTGGGGCAACGACCAGTTGAGGCGGCGGGGAGATCGAGAGCGGCGGGCGGGGGGCAGGTGTGAGCCACCCCAGCCGTCACGGGAGCCGAACGCGGGCGGCCAGGTCGCCGGATAAGGGGGGGCGCACAAACCAGCCGGGACGGCGGGAGGCGGGGGGCACCGGGTATGGTTGCCGCCGAATCGTGCCACCCCGGCGGTTGTCCGTCCGCCTTGGTCGCCCCGAAGGAGCCCGAGCCCCATGACACGCAGGTCGCCGTTCCGGGTGCCCGCAGCAGTGACGTCGGCAGCAGCCGCGCTGGTGATGCTCAGCGGGTGCATGACGGTGCA
Organism: Streptomyces sp. NPDC057743; assembly: GCF_042798755.1. Classification (NCBI taxonomy): domain Bacteria; kingdom Bacillati; phylum Actinomycetota; class Actinomycetes; order Kitasatosporales; family Streptomycetaceae; genus Streptomyces; species Streptomyces sp. NPDC057743. The sequence goes on along the minus strand of NZ_JBHVJX010000035.1, from coordinate 44,145 downwards.
CGGCGAGCGCGAGGAGCTGCCCGCGGTGTCGCAGGGCGACGCCACCAAGGCGCTCAAGCGGTTCACCGACGGCTTCAACAAGGCCAACCGCACGCTGGATCCGAAGGTGAACGCCTCGTTCGAGGACGGTGCGCTGCTCGCCATCAACCAGGCGGGGATCAAGGCCGCGCGCGGCGTCCACCCCGACGGCAACCCGGGCTTCACCCCGCTGGCGTTCTCGGACGCGCACTTCACCGTGCCCAAGCAGAAGGGCTGGCCGAAGTTCTTCGTCGGGGACGCGCTCAGCAACCGCCGCGGCCAGGACGGTCAGAACACCCGCTGGTTCCTGGTGTTCAGCCGGAACAGCTTCAACGCCCCGTGGCGGGCGGCGTACTTGGCGACGTTCCCGGGCAACAAGGCGCCGCAGCTGAAGGTCACCGACGGCTTCGCCGAGGCGGTGCCGACGGACGGTTCGTCAGGGCTGACGGTCGACCCGGGCAAGCTGAGCCAGACGTACGCGGACTACCTCAGCACCGGTAAGGGCGACGCGTTCGCGCCGGGGCGGCAGACCGACGGGTGGCGGGCCCAGCGGGCGAGGGACGCCAACAAGCCGGGGGTCCGGATCCAGTGGGAGGACCAGGCGTCGAGCCTGCCGCCGGTGGCGCTGCGGACCACGGACGGCGGGGCGTTGGTGTTCTTCTCGACCGTCTACCACCAGCAGAAGACGGTCTCCCAGGGGTGGACGATCACGGTGCCGGCAGAGGTGCGCGGGATCATGGACAACCCGGTGGACAAGACCCAGCGGATGGCGTTCACGTCGGTGTCGGGGCAGACCGTCACGGTGCCGGCGAAGGCCACCGGCGGCAAGATCAAGGTGCTGAACCGGATCGAGGCGCTGATCTCGGCGAAGGCCCAGTAGTCCGGTACGCAGTTCAGCGCCCAGGGAGTGCAGTAACCCGGGGTCCGGCGGTGGGGACGGTCAGCGGCCGATGGGCCAGGCGGCCGTTTCGTGGTCCGGCTCGCGGCCGATGAACTCGGCGCAGGCGTCGGTCAGGGTCTCCAGCAGCGTCAGCGGGTCCGGCAGCGGGAGTTCGGGGCCGCGCAGCCAGCTCACGGCGGGCTGGTCGCCGGGGAGGGTGGAGGGCGGCAGCAGGACGTAACTTCCGCGGCAGTGCCAGCGGAAGCCGGGATGCTCGTCGAGGGTCTCGGGGTGGCAGTCCAGCTCGCACGGCCACCACTCGTCCTCGTCGTCGGGGGTGCCGCGGGTGGCGGTGAAGAACAGCATCCGGCCGTCGCCGAAGCCGGCGCCGCTGAGGCTGACCGGGCCGACGTCGATGCCGGCGGCCTCCAGGCGGCCGAGCGCGGCGCGGCCGGCCTCGACGGGGACGTCGAGGACGTCGTGGGCCATGCCGGTGGCGGTGACGAAGTTGGCCTGCGGGAGGGTGCGGACCCAGGCGGCGACCTTGTCGCGGTCGGTGGTGGCGACGGTCTGCCAGCCGAAGGAGATGGGGTGGCGGCCGGGGGTGGGACAGCCGATGCGCTCGCAGGAACAGCCGTAGCCGGAGGGGTGGGCGGCGGGGGCGACCGGGAAGCCGGCGGCGACGGCCGCCAGCAGCAGGTCCGCACGGCCGGGCGCGGCCGTTGATCCCGTGTCCGTATCGCCGCCCGCTTTGCTCCTCGGCCGGCGCAGCCACTGGGAGAACCTGCTCTTGCGTTCCATCTATCCCCTCACTTCGAGTCACTTCGAGCGGTGGTCTGGGGTCAATGCTGCCACCATCCTGGGCGCCAGGTGACCGGTGTGCGGATCCGGGGTGAACGCGGCACGGGCGAAGAGGGCATTTCACGCCAACGCCGCCCGCCGCCGGGGCTTCAGTCGCGCGGGCGCAGGCCGCGGAGCACCTGGTCGACGAGGGTGTCGACGTAGGCGTGGGTGAGTTCGCCGGTGCGCATCAGCCAGCGCTGTGAGAAGGGACTCAGCAGCATCTCGGCGGCGATCCTCAGGTCGATGTCCGGGGCGAGTTCGCCGGCGTCCTGGGCGGCGCGGAGCCGGTCGACGTAGACGCGGGTGCCGGGTTCCATGAGGCGGCCGACGAAGGTGCGGGAGAGTTCCTCGTCGTTGGCGCCGGCGGCGGCGAGGGCGCGGTAGGGGGCCTGCCAGGCGGCGTCGTTGAACTCGTCGGCGGTGGCGCGGAGCACGGTCTTGAGGTCGGCGGCGAGGTCGCCGGTGTCGGGCAGGCCCTCCTGGTCGTACTCGTCGACGACGGAGCCGAAGGCGTCGAGCAGGACGGCGGCCTTGGAGGGCCACCAGCGGTAGATGGTCTGCTTGCCGACGCCGGCGCGGGCGGCGATGCCCTCGATGGTGAGCTTCTCGTAGCCGACCTCGCCGACGAGGGTGAGGGCGGCGTCGAAGATGGCGCGGCGGGAGCGTTCGCTGCGGCGGGTGGGGTCGGGGGCTGCTTTGTTGGCCATGGAGGGGAGTGTAGCGAGCGAGAGGCGAGACGTATCGTCTTGACGAGACGATGCGTCTCACCTGAAGATGGTGACGAGCGAGGAGCAAGACGGATCGTCTCGTGCGGCGTGGGTGTCGCGCGCCCGCAACGCCCCTCCTCCACCGGAAAGTTGATCCGCTACAGGAAGGAACTCCCCTCATGACCAAGGGACATGGGATGTTGGGCGTCGGCGGTACCCGGAGCAACCTCTCGCGGGGCGCGCTGCGCGGCGGCGCGGGCGGCCGCGCGCAGGGGGCGTCCGGGGCGACGGACCCGCAGGAGCGGCGACGGGAGCTGCTACGGAAGATGCAGGAGCGGACGCGGAAGGAGTGAGCCGCGGCCGCGCCCGGCCGCCGGCCTCAGTGCGGCCAGGCGTCGCCCCAGGCCGCGTCGCGGGCCTCGCGGTAGGCCGGGCCGTGCCGCTTGGTGACGGTGTCGCGGCGCAGGGCGTCGTCCGCGGTGCACAGGTCCAACAGGACCTGGCCCTTGCGGAGTTGGGGCTTGCGGACGACCCGGGCGGCGGCCGGCTCGGCCGGCAGGCGGGTGGCGGCGACGTAGGAGAACTTCTCGTCCTCGTAGGCCAGGGAGCCGCCCTTGACCTGGCGGTGCAGCGAGGAGCGGCTGACCCGGGCGGAGAAGTGGCACCAGTCCTCCCCCGGGACGATCGGGCAGGCGGCGCTGTGCGGGCAGGGCGCGACGATCCGCAGGCCGGCGGCGACCAGCTGCTCGCGGGCCTCGCGGATCCGCAGGTAGCCCTCGGGGGTGCCCGGTTCGATCAGGACGACCGCCTCGGCGGCGGCCGCGGCGGCGACCACCGCGCGGCGGTCCTCGGGGCGCAGTTCGCCCAGGACGTAGGAGACGGTGACCAGGTCGGTGCCGTCGGGGACGGTGAGGCCGTCGCCGAGGGCCTGGCGGCGCCAGGTGACGTCCGGGAGGGTGCCGGCGGCCAGTTCGCGGCCGAGGTCGAGGGCGGGCTGCGCCCAGTCCAGGACGGTGCTGCGCGGGCCGTCCCAGGTGGCGGCGGTGGCCCAGGTGGCCGCGCCGGTGCCGCCGCCGACGTCGACGTGGGTGGCCGGCGACCAGTCGGGGACACGGGCGGCGAAGGCGGCCAGCGCGGCGCGGACGGCCGCGAAGGTGGCCGGCATCCGGTAGGCGGCGTACGCGGCGACGTCGCCGCGGTCCCGCAGGACGGGGGCGTCGGTGGGGGTGCGGCCCCGGTAGTTGGCGATCAGCCGCTCGACGGCCTGCGCGGCCTGCTTGGGGGGCAGGCCGTCGAGCAGGCCCGCCAGGGCGGCGCGCAGTTCGTCGTGCATTCCGGCAAGTTTACGGGGGTCCGCGGCGCGGTCGTACCGTCTCAGGCGGCGGCCACCGCGCGGGCGAGGCGGGTGGCGGCCGCGGCGCGGGGGGCGCTGCCGCCGGCCCGGCGGCGCGGGTGGACGGTGTTGGCGAGCAGCACCAGGAAGGTGTCGGTGGCCCGGTCCAGGACGAGGCTGGTGCCGGTGAAGCCGGTGTGGCCGGCGGCGCCCCGGCCGGCCAGCTCACCCATGAAGTACCGCTGGTCGACGGCGAAGCCGAGGCCGGGCGGGTCGAGCAGGGCGGCGACCGCGGCCGGGCCGAGGATGCGGGTGGTGCCGTACGCGCCGCCGTTGAGCAGCGTCCGGCAGAGCACGGCCAGGTCCTGGGCGGTGGAGAACAGGCCCGCGTGGCCGGCGACGCCGCCGAGCGCCCAGGCGTTCTCGTCGTGCACCGCGCCGCGCAGCAGGCCCCGGTCGGCCTTGGCCCACGGGCGTCGCTGGTCCTCGGTGGCGGCCACGCCCTGCGGCGCGAGCGGACCGTAGCCGGTGCTGGTCAGGCCGAGCGGGGCGGTGATGTCGTCGCGGACCAGGGCGTCCAGGGGGCGTCCGGTCAGCCCCTCCAACAGCAGTTGGAGGGCGATGAGGTTGAGGTCGGAGTAACAGTGCCCGCCGGGTGGGCCGCCGGTGGGGGCGGCCGCCTCGGCCCACAGCAGCGCCAGTTGGTCGGCGCGGTCGCGGCGCGCGTAGAAGGGGAGTTCGGGGGCGAGGCCGGAGGTGTGCCGGAGCAGGTCGCGGACGGTGATGCCGGGGGCGAAGGCCGGCAGGTGGGCGGCGACCGGCCCGTCGAGGGCGAGCCGGCCGCGCTCGACCTGCTGGACGGCGACGAGGGCGGTGAACAGCTTGCTGACCGAGGCGAGGTCGAAGACGGTGCCGACCCGCATCGGCTCCCACTGGTCGCGGGGCAGGTCCAGGCCCCGGTCGTGGGCGGGGTCGTAGCCGCGGTAGCGGACCGCCCAGCCGGTGGCGGCCTCGGCGGCGACGACCGGGCCGCGGCCGGCCAGTACCACCGCGCCCGGGCACCACGGCGGTCGCCCCTCGGGCAGTCCGCACACACCGGCCACCAGCCGCGCCATCCAGGCGGGGTGCAGCCCCGCCTCGACCGGCGACCCCGCCTTGAGTCTCGGTGCGTTCAGAGCTCAGTCCTCTCGCCGGCGGTGCGTCCCTTCTTACGCTGCCACGGCCGGCACATTCCCAGGAAGCTCACGAGCGCGAGAACCGCGCACGCCAGCTGGACGACGGCCATCGGTACGGCCGTCCGCTCACCGGCGATGCCCACCAGCGGCGAGGCGACGGCGCCGAGCAGGAACGTCGAGGTGCCCAGCAGCGCGGAGGCGGAACCGGCCGCGTGCGGGGTGCGCAGCAGGGCCAGGGTGTTGGTGCTGGGCATGATCAGGCCCATCGCGGACATCAGCACGAACAGCCCGGCGGCCACCGGGAACAGCCCGGCCTTCCCGAACACCCCGGAGGAGAGCAGCAACAGCGCGGTGGCGGCCAGCGCGACCACGGCCAGGCCGGCGCCCAGCACCTTGTCCAGGCCGACCCGGCCGACCAGCAGCTTGCCGTTGATCTGGCCGACCACGACCAGCCCGACGGAGTTGAGGCCGAAGAGCAGGCTGAAGGTCTGCGGGGAGGCGCCGTAGATCTCCTGGATGACGAACGGCGAGGCGGAGATGTAGGCGAAGAGCACGGCGAAGGCGAAGGCGCCGACCAGGAGGTAGCCGGAGAAGACCCGGTCGGCGAGGAGGTCGCGCATGGTGCGCAGCGCCGGGCCGAGCCCGCCGGGCTGCCGGCGCTCCGCCGCCAGCGTCTCGTCCAGCCGCCACCAGACCAGGAGGGTGAGCAGCACGCCGACCACGGTGAGCACCACGAAGACCCCGCGCCAGTCGGTGATCCGGAGGATCTGGCCGCCGATGAGCGGGGCGACCACCGGGGCCACCCCGGAGATCAGCATCAGCGTGGAGAAGAAGCGGGCCATCGCCACGCCGTCGTAGAGGTCGCGCACCACGGCCCGCGCGATGACGATGCCGGCCGCGCCGGCCAGCCCCTGGAGCAGCCGGAAGGCGATCAGGACCTCGGCGTTGGTGGCGACCGCGCACAGGGCGGTCGCCAGGACGTAGACGACCATGCCGATCAGGAGTGGCCGGCGGCGCCCCCACTTGTCGCTCATCGGCCCGACGATCAACTGCCCCAGCGCCATGCCGGCGAGGCAGGTGGTGAGGGTGAGTTGGACGGTGGCGGCGGGGCTGTGCAGCGCGGCGGTGACCTGCGGCAGGGCCGGCAGGTACATGTCCATGGAGAGCGGCGGCACGGCGGTGAGCCCGCCGAGGACGAGCGTCACGAGCAGACTGGTACGGCGGGGCGGGGCCCCCCGGGGGGGCCCCCCCCCCCCCCCCGGGCCCGCCCGGGGGGGGGGCCCCTCCGGTGTGTAGGCGGCGGGAGAGCCGGGGGGCGGAAAGATAGTGTCCAGGGGGTTGTGGGGTGGGCCAGT